>CAISTO010000215.1 GCA_903888395.1 uncultured Bacteroidota bacterium
ACACTCATTTTATTTTGTTCTACATTTTTTGCTGTAAGTTTATCAGTTTTAATCGACACTTCTTTTAATTGTTTATCAGATTCTTTCAGTTCAATCTTTAGCTTTTGATCGGCAGAAAAATCTACTATTTTTCTAATACTTTCGTATCCTATGTATGAAAAAACGATTGAATATTTCCCAGTAGGTAAGCTCAATGAATAAAAACCATAGCTATTGGTAAAAGTTCCTGTTTTTAATTCTTCGGCATAAACGCTTGCACCAACAAGCGCTTCGCCTGTTTTTGAGTCTTTTAATTCACCGCTTAAAGTATTGTTTTTCTTTTGCGAAAATGCAGTTGTTGAAAGGGCTAATAACAAAAGGAATAATATATTTTTTTTCATTGATTTTTTTAAAATTGTAACATTAATGTGGTATGTCATAGGCTAAATATTTTCTGTTTAAGTTTCAATATTATTTTAACAATCTTATTATTAAAATGTTTTTAAAAACGTTTTTTTTAAAATGGAACGTTAAATTTAATTCCGCCTTCAAGCATAAACGTGTATGAACTAAATGAATGTGTAGCACGTCCAACAGCATCTTTACCTAATTCGGTACTTAAATAATTAGCATAAGCATATTGGAAAGATGGTTGTATAAACAAATATTTCAAAAAGTTTATTCTTGTTGCAATGCTTGCTCCCGCTACAAAACCATGAATTCTGAATCTACCTTCATTTCTATCACCTAAAATTGTAGAAATTGAAAATGAAATTAAAGGACCAATTCCCACTTTTCCTAATAAATCAAAGGTTACATATTTTTTTTTGTAAAGTTGGTGTGTTTTTAACAAATTTAACATCAAATAATTATTGCCATTGGTATGCTGCAAATGAATAAAATCGGGAGTTACAAAAGTGTCTTTATCAATTGCGTTTCCATTAATTTGACCAGTAATATGCATGCTTGCATTGTCGTTAACTACATATTTTAAATGATCCCAACTTAATTCTATTCCAAGTTTTCTTTTGTTATTAAATAAATAACCAATGTGAAAATTATACTGTGGAATTGTTAAATCGGTTGATAAAAATTGTTGTAATCCATCAGTAAAACCAGGTTTATCGTGTGCAGCGGCATTTACTAATACAAAATCATAATTTGCTGTGGTGGTGTTTTTAAAATGAATATCGCTATTTGAATAAGATTCCCTGTTATAACCCCAACTAAAATAGGCCGTTCCTTTTTTTGAAGTTGTTTTGTTTTGCTGTGCAATTGAATTGTTTAAAGTAAAAAATACTAAACAAATCAATAAAAATAGAATCTTTTTCATTGTTTGGTTTTGGGGTGTGCGAATATAATTTTTTATATGATTTGAACATAAAAAAAGCAGATGAAATCATCTGCTTTTTTTATTGTAATATAAAGTGAAATTATTTCAATGAAACAATCCAATTAGCAATTTTTAATGCTTCTTCTTTAGGAACATTTGGTAATCCAATCATTGGTGTTTGGTAATCAGGCCAGTTGCTAGGTTTTGGTTTGTATATTAATTCTACAATTTGCTCAGGAGTATAATTACGTTTTGCCACTTCTACGTAAGCGGGTCCAACCACTTTTTCGTTGGCATTATGGCATGTTAAACAAGTGTTTTTTTCCAACAATGCATTGATGTCGGCAGGAACCTCAACTTCAGCAGTTGTTGGATCAGTAGTTACTTCTGTTGTAGTGGCGTCCACAGTTGTTGAAGTTTCAGTTGAAGTTGTGTTAGTGTTTCCACCAGAACAAGCAGCTAAAAATAATGCTGCAAATGATAATACAATACTTACTTTTTTCATTAGTTTTTCTTTTTTTTATTTTGCAAATTTATTTCTTAATCAATGTAATAAAACATGAGTTTAAACAATCGAACTACAAACAAAAATTATATTTTTTAAAAAGCTTTTTGTTTTTGTTAAGGGTAATATAATTGGAAGAAAATTTTTAGTTAAAATACTCCGACAAGCTATCATGAATTTGTTTACTTTTTTTAATAAAAATGTATCACGAATTCAATTGATACATTCTAATGTAATATCAGTATTTAATTCCAAAATATTGTTTTGATTTTGAATTAAGTTTTCTTTTTTATTGTTAATAATGTCAATTGTTTTATCAATAAATTGATTTTCCGAATCACGATTTATGCTAATTCTATTCAGTAGGTTTATTAAATATTTAAGCTGATAATACTTTATAAATTCGAAAGTAATTTGACTAAAATTATTTAATATTTTAACCTTACAAGGATGTAATCTAACTAATACATTGTCATTGCCCATTAAAATATACTTAACTTCATTTATTTTTTAAAATGAGGTAATTTTTATGCAAAATAATCTTATAAATAATCCACGTTTTAAAAATTGGACATAGCGACATTATATGTAAATAACTGTAAAAATATATTAGTTGCTAATAACTTTAATTTGAACCAATAAAAATACTTTAAAATATTAATTCAGCAATCGAATGAAAAACTTATTTAAGCTATTGGGATTATTTCTATTTATGGCTTTGCAGCAAAATGTATTTGCGCAAAAAAACACCAATGATAACATCATTGACCCTAAAATGGATATTGAAGAGTATTTACCGCCATTGGATTCATTATATGTAATTGGTTTAAGAAACTACCCATTAGTTAAGTTAGAAATGGCACAAGCTGAATTATTGAAAAAAGAGGCATTGGAACTAGCTAAAATTAAAATTGAAGTTGAAATATTTAATTATAAAAAAGATTTAACAGATTGTTATACCAATTTAATAGGTGCACAAAAAATTTTTAAAGTACGCAACGAAGATTTATTTGTTCAGAAAATTGCTTGTGATGTAGCAGAAAAAGAATACAGAGAGGGAGTTATTAAAATTGCTGAATATGCACGTCAGCGAAATGCATTAACAAATTCAACGGCTGCTTTAGAAGATGCAAAAAGAGATTATATCAATTATTTTGAAAGACTTCAAGTAATTTTAGGAATAAAATTTAATAAAATAAGACGTTAAGGGTAGTAAATACAAATTTAAAAATATTAGAATATGAATTTTTCACAATTTACACGAATAATAGGAAGTAAACTTAAATGGCTAATTTTATTTCCATCAATCATTGCAGTTTTAGTATATTTTTTAACTTCAAAACTACCCAAAGAATTTGTTTCGGGTGCTAGCGTTTATACTGGCATAGCATCGGGCGTTAATTCATCAAATTCAGATGATAATGGCCAAAGTAATTTTGATTATAATGCTGTAAATAATGCTTTTGATAATTTAATGGTAACCATACATTCTCGCCAAACATCTGAGGAAGTAGCAGTGAAGTTATTGGCTAAGCATTTAATGTTAAAAGAACCAGAACTTTCAACTTTAAGTCAAGAGGGTTTTGATTTATTAGCTGTTCAAATTCCACAGGATGAACGTAATAGTTTAATTGGTAAAAACGAGGCAGAAACAACAGAAAAAATATTAAAGGAACTACATTCAAGTGGCGATAATTTTATTGCGGAGCTTATAAATAGCAATAAAGGTTTTTATAGCATTGAAACAATCAATTCTAATTTAACAGTTAAAAGAAAACAATCATCTGATTTTATTGATATTTCATTTAAATCGAGTGATCCTGGAGTAGCAGTTTGGACAGTTAGGTTATTATCAGAAACATTTATTTCTAAGTTTAAATATTTAAAAGGTTCGGAAACTATAAATGTTGTAAAATGGTTTGAAACTCGTTTACAAGAAGCCGCAGCTGATTTAAATAATTCTGAGGATAAATTAAAAGATTTTGGTGTTAAAAATAAAATTATTAATTACCAAGAGCAAACCAAGTTTTTAGCAGAAGAAAAAGAATTAAATGAATCAAATTATTATAAAGAACTTTCTAACAATGAAGCCAGTAAAAGAGCAATTGCTAGATTAGAAGATAAGTTAGAAAACAGAGATGTTTTACTTAAAAACAACGAAGAATTAAATAGATTACGTAAAAAATTAGGTGATGCAAATGAGCAATTAGAGCGTGCCAAAATTTACGGAAATCCTGTTGCAAGTATTGACATACTTTCAAACAAAGTGAATGCATTAAAAAAAGAAATACAGCTTTATGTTTTACAATATTATAGTTTGAACCATACCATTGAATCTGTTCCCCAAGAAAATATTTTAAATAAATGGTTAAACGAAACTTTAATTTCCGATGAATCTGAGGCACGTTTAAAAGTACATATTGATAGAAGAAAAGAATTTGATCGTCAGTATGTTGAATTCTCTCCTTTAGGAATGCAAATGAGTAGGTTAGAGCGCGAAATTGATGTTGCTGAAAAACAATATTTAGAAATTTTACATGGTTTGCATTTAGCAAAATTGCGCCAGCAAAACATAGAAATGAGTAATAATTTACAAGTTACTGATGCTCCTTCATTTCCTACCAAACCAATACAAAGCCGTAGGTTACCACTTATTATTATTTCGTTTTTAGCTTCATTCTTTTTATTGTTAGTTTATTTTATAGCTCGTGATTTATTAGATTCAACAATAAAAAATGGTGAAAGAGCAGAAGAACTGACTGGCTTGAAATTATTTAGTGCATTGCCAATTACTAGTAATGACGATTTAGCCAATGCAAAATTGGAAAATACTTTGTTAGATTTTGCTGTTACTAATTTGAAAATTGAATTGGAAAATAGCAATGAATCAATTTCAAATTATTTAATAACTGTAATTAGTAATAGAGAACAAGAAGGAAAAACATATGCTTCGAACAAACTAGCCGAAAAACTATATAGTTTAGATTATTCAGTATTGTTTTTAACAAACGATGAAAGAGTAGATGACATAGAAACTGAAGACAGAAGATTCAGGGCAATAAGATACGATGTAACTAGCAAATTGTTTAGCGCTCGTAGTGAACAAAATTTATTACCAGAGTTTTCAAGAGTTAACAAAGAAGCATATAACTTTATTATTTTAGAAGTTCCAGCTATCAGTGTAAATGCTATTCCAAATCAACTAATAAAAAATTCTAAACTTTCATTGTTAATGCTTGATAGTCGCAGATCGTGGGCTACCTCAGATAATTATATGTTGAATTTATTTCAAAAAGCAACAAATAATTCAAACAAGATAATGGTTTGGTTAAATTATGTAACTCCTAAAAATTTAACAGGTTTAGTGGGTGTGCCACATCACAAAAGTGTTAGAAATGGAAGAAATTCTTTAGTTAAATCGTAATTTTTTAATTACTTAAATGAAAAAGTCCTTTTCAATTATTTGAAATTATATTTCTTTACTTGAAATGTAAATTTTGCTTTATCAGGTCTAATTCCATTTGAATAAACAGCTCGTTTTACAAATAAATATGATGAAGGTATTTATAAATAAACATATCAATATATAATTTAAAAATTTGTTTTTTTAGTTTAAGAGCGTATGTTTTTTAGTTTAACGATATAACAAATAATAGTATATGATAGCTAGGCCTCAAACCAATCATTTAAATCCAAATATTGTAAATTTTGGAATTGGTTTTATTTTCTTAATAATAGGTGCTTTATTAGCATTAATGATATCGTCTGACAATTCCTTTTATGGTGTTTTAGCCATCATAGCACCAATAGTTTTAGGCGTTATTATTATCATTTTTTCAAATCCATATTATGGTATATTATTGTATTTAAATTTTAGTTTTATATCCAATGGTTTATCTGGTTATGTTCCCGAAAACATCTCTTTTATTTTAGGAATCAATTTTATTTTATTATTAACTACGCTATCTATGGTGGTTCATATAAAGTGGGATGATCTAAAAAAATTAAGTCAAAGTGTTTTCTATATTGCTATCATTTGGACTATCTATTCAGTTTTATTGATAGTAAATCCTTTATTCGGTCAAGTTGATTCATTGATTTATGCATTGAAGGGAATCTCTTTTTATGCTGTACAGCTAATTCCGTTGGTTTTACTGTATATGAATACTAAAAAAGAATTCAATACATTTTTAAAAATAATGATTGGTTGGTCGGTGATAACTACAATTTGGGCGTTTAAACAAACTGTTTTTGGAACCGATTTATATGAGCAAAAATGGCTTGATGCGGGTGGATATATTGCTAATATTTTTAACGGAGAATTACGTTCATTTTCAACTTTTTCTGATGCCAATCAATTTGGTTCAACCATGGCTTTTGTTTCATTTGTTTGTTTGATTTTATCATTTGGACCTAATACTATAATAAAAAAATACACATTACTTGCCATCGCAATATTTACCTTTTTAGGTTGCTTGATTTCGGGTTCGAGTGCGTCAATTTATATTTTTATATTTGGCTTTTTATTCTTTTTTATCTTCAACAAGCACTTTAAAACATTGATTTTTGGCTTAGCTTTTAGTCTTATTATTTTTTCATTCTTAAAGTTTACAGATATTAGTAATTTGAATTACCAAGTTTTAAATATTGGTACTTCATTGGCTCCAAATGATGCATCTTTAATGGTTCATTCAAATAATCAATATTTAGTTACCAAATATTTAGAAAATAAACCATTTAGTATTGGAATTGAAAATGTTAATTTGTTTGAAATTCAAAACCACCCTGAATCTTTTTTATCAAATTTAACTTCCAAAAGTTCATTTGCATCTATTTGGAACCAAAATGGAATTATTGGTTTAATACTCCATTTTATTGGAATTTTATATGTTTTGGTCATTGGTTTTATTAAAGTTTATCGGCTTAAAAGCAATGACCTTCGTTATAAAATGATTGCGCTTTATGGAGGTTTTATTGGAGTTATTGTTACTAGTTTAGCAAGTCCCATTTTTGATCAAACTCCGCTTGGACCCATTATGTTTATTTGTATGATTTATTTTACTACTGCCGATAAACTTGATTTAGAATTTGTAGCTGAGGAAACACAGGTAAAATAAATTTAGCGCATGCCAATTTTGTCGCTTAAATTTTAAAAATAGTACTTTAGTTTTCTTTATTACATACAAATTCGCATCAATTTAATTTAACAACATGATTTTAGAATCAATATTTTGGATATGCATTTTTATAGTATTTTATAGCTATTTTGGCTATGGAATTATTATTTATTTGATTGTTAAAATAAAAAATTTATTAAGTCAAAACTCTATTTTTGATTTATCCTATGAGCCTGAAGTTACTTTAATTGTTCCTTGTTTTAATGAAGCAGCTTATATAGAAGATAAAATTCATAATAGCTTAGCATTAGATTATCCAGTCAACAAATTAAAACTAATTTTTATAAGTGATGGAAGTTCTGATGAAACCCATGAAAGAATAAAAAAATATCCTTCAGTTGTTGCATTGCATGAAAATAAAAGAAGTGGTAAGGCATCGGCAATGAATAGAGCTATGGAATTTGTAAATACGCCAATCGTTGTTTTTTGTGATGCTAATACCATGCTTAATTCAGAAGCAATTAAAGAATTAGTAAAACATTATCAAGATGATAAAGTAGGAGCTGTAACAGGTGAAAAACGAATTATTTCTGCAAACAAAGAAGGTGCTAGTTCAGCTGGTGAAGGAATTTATTGGAAATATGAATCATTACTCAAACAATTAGATTCCGATTTTTATACCGTAGTTGGAGCGGCTGGTGAATTAATGAGCTATAGAACTAGTTTATATAAAGTACTTCCTACCGATACATTATTAGACGATTTAATGCAATCAATGGAAATTGCAATTGACGGTTATAAAGTTATTTACGAGAAAAAAGCTTGGGCAGCCGAAACAGCCAGTGCCAATGTAAAAGAAGAATTGAAACGTAAAATTAGAATCAGTGCAGGTGCATGGCAATCTATGCTAAGATTAGGAAAAGCATTTAATCCATTCCATAATTTTAAACTTTTTTTTGCTTTTATTTCTCATAAGGTTTTACGTTGGACATTAGCACCATTATCATTATTAGTTTTACTCATTGTTAATGTGCTTTTAGCTTCAAATATTAACACTATTTATGCAGTTCTTTTAGTCTTTCAATTAGGATTTTATGCTTTAGCAATGCTTGGGTGGTATTTTGAAAATAAACGTATAAAAGTAAAAGTACTTTTTGTACCGTATTATTTTTTCATCATGAATTTGTGCGTTTTTTTAGGGCTATTTAGGTTTTTAAAAGGCAAACAATCTGTTTCATGGGAAAGAGCTCAAAGGGCTTAAATAATTGATTCCCTCAAAAATAAAATTGCTTGTTTTTATATTATTAATTTTTTTTTGCCTTTTATCATTATTGTAAATATTTAAAGCGGGAAAGCCAATTTATTTTCATTTTTTTGCGCCCTAATTTTTATAAAAAAAATGATTATTTTTATTGCAATTTTATTTACTCTTACATCGGGAAGTTATATTTTTTTAGAGCAAAATCAATTTGGTAAATTGCCAACTGGTGATAGGTTAGAAAAAATAAAAAATTCGAAAAACTATAGAGACGGTGCTTTTCAAAACCAACATTTTACCCCCGATTTAGCCGAAGGTACTTCGTATTTTGATATTTTAAAATCATTTATGAATAAACCTAAAAATACGGAACCCCCTCAAAATATTCCTTCTATAAAAACTAATTTATTCCAATTAGATTCATCAAAATCACAAATAGTTTGGTTTGGCCATTCTAGTTATTTTATAAAAACAAATGGTTTAAATATTTTAATTGATCCTGTTTTTAGTGGGAGTGCCTCACCTGTGAGTTTTTTTGGAAAAAACTTTAAAGGAAGTAATGAATATGCGGTAGAAGATTTTCCAGCGTTAGATTTTGTAATTATAACCCATGATCATTACGATCATTTGGATTACAAAACTATTTTGAAATTGAAAAATAAAACCAAACATTTTTATACTTCACTTGGAGTTGGAGCGCATTTAAATTTATGGGGAATTAATGATTCTAAAATCACTGAATTTGATTGGTGGGATTCGATTGATGTAACTCCTGAAATAAAAATAATTGCAACTCCAGGAAGACATTTTTCTGGGAGAAAGTTTAAAAGAAATCAATCATTATGGGCATCTTATATTTTACAAACTCCAACCGAAAATTTATTCTTAGGTGGCGACAGTGGATTTGATACGCATTTTGAAGAAATAGGTAAAAAGTATGGTCCCTTTGATTTGGCTTTATTAGAATGTGGGCAATACAACAAAATGTGGGGTTATATTCACATGATGCCAGAACAAGTGGTGCAAGCGGCCATTGATTTAAACACCAAAGTTTTGATGCCTGTACATTGGAGTAAATTTACATTGGCATTACACCCTTGGAACGAACCAATAAAACTAGTTACTGCCAATGCAAAAGAACGAAACGTAAAACTCACCACACCATTAATTGGCCAAGTAATCACCATCAATGAAAACTATCCAGATAGTATTTGGTGGGAGTTTTAGAAAAATTGCTGTTAGCAACTAGCCCCTAACATCTGGCAATTAGATGAATTTTTAAAAAAGTCGTTATTATAAGTTCCATCGGAACGACCTTACGGTAGTAAAATAAAAAAGGCCAACTTTTCAGTTAGCCTTTTTATATTATTACAATTAAAATTACTACCCTTTTATCATCAAAGCCATGTAGAAACCATCGTAACCAGTTACGGATGGTAAAACAATTTCTTCTTTTTCCAATGTGAAGTTTGAGTGATTTGCTAAGAAAGTAGCTACTTGCTTTTGGTTTTCGCTAGGCATAATGCTACAAGTTACGTATAACATTTTACCGCCAGTTTTAACCATTACATGGTATTTATCCAAAATTTCAAATTGTGTTTTCTTTATATTTTCTATAAAGTCAGCTTGCAATTTCCATTTTGCATCGGGGTTACGTTTTAAAACGCCTAATCCACTGCAAGGTGCATCTATCAATAAACGGTCGGCAAAATCAGTTAATTCTGTAACTGTATTTGGTTCTATTAAACGAGCTTCAACATTGCTTACACCCGCTCTGCGTCCACGTTTTCTAAGTTCATCTAATTTCCATTGCTCCACATCCATGCTAATTAGTTTTCCTTTGCTTTGCATCAAAGCGGCAATGTGTAAAGTTTTGCCACCCGCACCCGCACAAGCATCAATAACGCGCATGTTGTTACCATCTATTTGTAAAAATTGAGCCACCATTTGGCTCGAAGCGTCTTGTACTTCAAAATGGCCTTCTTTAAAAAGTTCAGTTCTAAACAAATTTGTTTTATTGATGATCAATAAAGCGTCATCGTAACCTGGAATTTCTTGAGCTTCTACTTTTAAATCGGCTAAGTTTTTTATCAGTTCTCTTTTGGTACTTTTTAAAGTATTTACCCTAATAATAAAAGGTGCCATTTGGTTCAAAGCAGTAATTTCAGTTTCCCATTGGTCGCCTAGTTCTGCTTTTCCCATTTCGTCTAACCAATCAGGAATCGACTGATTAATTTTGCGGATTTCCATGGCTTCATGTCTGCGTTGCATTACTATTTGATAGTTAATTCCATCAAATTCTGGCCAATAAGGAAGTTCCACTCCTTTGATCATAAAATGAATGGCAAGGATGGCAAACATTTGATGTTGTTTTAAAGGACGCATGTCTTGGTGACCCGTTAAACAATATTGATACAAACGAATCCAACGAACGATGTCATAAGTATTTTCGGCTATAAAGGCTCTATCACGAGCGCCCCAAGTGTGGTTATTGCGTAAGCTTTGCTCAATTACTTTATCAGCGTATTTTTTTTGATTAAATATTACGTTTAAGTTATTTACCACTTCATTTACTAAAGGGCGATGTAGTTTTTGTGTCATGAAATTATTGTTTTGCTATGCAAATGTTAGTATTTGCAATTTAATTAAGCGCCAAAGATAATCAAAAGCATAGCTTATTTAGTGAAGGTAAATAAAACTCATTTAAAACAATTGAAACTTTTGAAACTTTAACAGAGAGATAGCTAAATTCCTGTCATTGACTTTTTTGTTTAAATTGCTAATTATTAGCTAAATAAAAAACCACATAGATATATAGGTTACATAGTTTAAACGCTTTGTTTTCTATATTCCTATGTGGTTCAATTTTTTTTAAAACAAGGAAACATAGCATTGTACGTAATTTTATATTGATTTTTTGAAAAAAATATCCTTAGCAATGACCAATTCAATCAATATAATTTCATCCTGAGCGTAGTCGAAGGACAACCAATCAACTTTATCAACCAATCAACCCAAAACCAACCTACTTCACTACATAAATTTGATTCAAGTTTCGGCCATAACCGTCGTAATCTAATCCATAACCCACTACAAATTTGTTATCAATATCAAAACCAACATAATCAATTTCTATATTTTCTTTTAGGGCTTCTGGCTTAAAAAGCAAGGTCATAATTTTTACACTTTCAGGCTGATGTTGCCAAACCAATTCTAATATTTTTTTTACCGTAGTTCCAGTATCTACAATGTCTTCTATGATTATTACTGGTCTATTAGTAATTGAATGATTTAAACCAATTAAAGTTTTTACATCGCCAGTGCTTTCAGTTCCTTCATAGCTTGCTAATTTAATAAATGAAATTTCGCAAGGCGCTAAAAATGATTTCATTAAATCGGAAGTAAACATAAACGAGCCATTCAATACAGAAAGGAATATGGGATTTTTACCATGATAATCAACTGTAAGTCTATTAGCTAACTCCACCACACGAGCTTGAATGGAATGATGGCTAATAAATGGTTCAAAATGTAAATCCTTTACTTGTACGTTCATAATATATAAAAAGCTTGAAATAAAATATTTGCAATAATAATGGACTCTATTCTTAATTAAAAGATGTTTGTTTACTATAAATTTTACTATTTTTGACCAATATGAAAGTGCTAACAATTGTTTCTTACCCGTTTTTGCCTGCCACCACTGGAGGCGAAATTTGCACTTTAGGATTACATAATGAGTTAGCTAAAACCAATGAAGTTACTGTTTATACGGTGGCGCCTTATGCTACAAATTTCACAAAGCCAAATTTTGAATTGATAGCAAATTTACCTTTTAAGGCAATTAGGTACATCAATATATTTGTATTTTTCAAAATACTGAAATTGATCAAAACGAAGCAAATTGATTTAGTTTTCTTTGAACAAACTTGGTACGGTTGGTTATTATTGTTATTAAAAATTTTTACCAACAAAAAAATAGTTGTTCGTGCGCATAATATTGAATATTTGCGTTTTAAAAGTATTGGTAAGGCTTGGTGGAAACTACTTTGTTATTATGAGAAAATAACTTACAAATCGGCCAATCAAGTGTTTTTTTTAACGGAAGAAGACAGACAAAAAGCAATTGAAGTTTTTAAATTAAACGCTCATCAAACACAAGTAATTCCTTATGGTGTTGATGTGAAATCAATGCCAGTGAAAAACGAAAATGCTGCATCTGAAATTAAATTAAGACATGAAATAAACGAAAACGATCATATTATTTTGTTTTATGGAACCATGGGCTATAAACCCAATAATGATGCTGTTTTATATTTGTTAAATAAATTACAACCAGCATTGCAAAAGCATCCGAATTTTTTTTATAAAATATTGGTATGTGGTAAAAATTTACCTTTTACTATTGAACAAAAAATAAAGGCTAATCCTAGTATTATTTATTGCGGATTTGTGCCTGATTTAAATGAATACATTGATGCTGCAAATGTGGTTCTGAACCCAATATTAAGTGGGGGAGGAGTAAAAACAAAAGCCATTGATGCTTTGGCGCGAAATGCTAATTTAGTTTCTACCGAAACAGGTGCAATTGGAATAGACAAAGCTGTTTGTGGTAATAAATTATATGTAGTTAATGATCATGATATTGATGGTTTTGCTACTGCAATTATTAAATATTGTGAAGCAAAAACAACAAATATTCCTAAACAATTTTACGAAACTTATAACTGGAGTAAAATCATTGAACGATTAGAATTGTAGAAAACGACAATTTTTTAAACTAAAAAAATCCCTTAAAATTTAATAATTTGCGGCACTTTGCAAATGAATCCAACCTTACAATTACCCATATTTACTGAATTACAACAGTGTGC
>CAISTO010000216.1 GCA_903888395.1 uncultured Bacteroidota bacterium
CTTCTCCAGCAGCCTGTCTTTATCTTTAAATCATGGTTTCTTCATTACATTCAAGTAGTAACAAGAATTTGAAATTGCATTTATAAAGCATAGCCTTATTCCAACAATCTAAATTATCATGGCTTTTTGGGAATCCATCCAGTAAAAATAAGCCTGGTCCCATTATTTTTTTTTAAATTACATTCATCGTCATTTAACTACAAACTAATATACCTTCATCTAAACATCTTTTAATTGCGGTTCCTTGAGCACATGATGATTACGATGCTTCTCTTAGTAACTACCCAACATTCAAATGAGTACAACCAAATTTAGCTGCTAGTTATTTACATAAAGTTCTTTTTCCAGCTCCCGGACCACCATTGACAAAAATCACATTAAATTTTACCCGCAATATGTTGGGAATATCGGAATTGGGAATACCCTAGATAAGAAATTGAGTAATATAATTTTTGACTACTACTACCCGAAAGCAACTGAACAAGAATATGCCCATTATACAAGTGTTTCTGCACTTAAAGGAATTATCTGCGATACTAAAAAATTACGTCTTACTTCTACCATAAAAAGGTTAAAGGATAACGAGTTTAAACTTTTTTATGCTGACCACAACTTAAAAGGATACGAGAAGAACGAACATGGTACATCCGATGACGAACATTTAATGCGTGATTTATTTTATATTTCCTTTACAGAAGTAAAAAATGAACTCCTTGATGATACTCGATTTCTTTGGGACAGCTTTGGCGGAGGTGGAAAGGGAGTAAAACTCATTTTTGAGATTAAATCAAATCACACAGACTTTAGAAAAGTTTTTTACAAAGACCAAAAAACAAAATCAGAATCCTCATTGCTTCACGTTTTAGCTAAGGAAATTTATGACAAGTATGAAAAAGTATTTGTTTATGCTGGTGTTTCTAAAATGGGTTCATTCTTTATAGACGAGAAATTCAATAAAGAGATTGAAACAAGATTTTTAATAAAAAAATGGTCAGACGACTATGCAGACAAATTTAATTTCGAAATAAAGAATGACATAAATGGTAATCCTTTCATAGAATTAGATTTCATAAGTGAATGGGGTGAATTTAAATTAACAAAAATTCAACCAGGAAAAGATTCTGATAAAAAGCAAATCGAACAATTAGTTAGGGACTCAGGTTTTAGTATAGAAGTTTTAAACGTTGCTAGGAACATTGAAGACTTCTAATGGTAGTCTAGCAGGTAAACAGCACCTGTCCAAAAGTGACGGATGACGTGCTTCTAGATAAAGAAGTGCTAAATCCAAATTCTGTACTTTTAATAAAGTTCAGTGCTAAAAATCCCCATCTGCGTATATCTGAGATCCGTTAGTGGCAAGTATATGACGACGCGGCAAACAAAAAACAATGGCGACAATAATCGACAATATAGAATTAGACGAAACGAACATTGAGTTCAATTATGCTTCTGACTTTGTAAAGCATACGGACAGACTTGTTTATCTCACAGGGAAGGCTGGAACAGGTAAGACAACGTTTCTTAAATATTTACGAGAGACAACGACCAAAAACACCGTTATTC
>CAISTO010000217.1 GCA_903888395.1 uncultured Bacteroidota bacterium
AAAAGGTTGGGATTTAGCACAAGCAAGCCGTCAACAATATCCTCAATGGACCAATATTTCTTTATATGTTTTTGCAGAAGTTGCCATTGCCGCCTGCGATTTAGCAGAAATTATTGGAATGGCCATTGGTTTAAATTTATTGTTTGATTTGCCATTGCTTTATGGTGTATTAATTACTGTTTTCGATTCTTTTTTATTGCTATTATTAATTAATAAAGGAGTACGGAAATTAGAAATGTTTATATTCTCATTGGTAAGTATCATTGGCATTTCATTCATTGTTGAGTTAATCATAGTGAAACCAAATTTATTAGAAGTAAGTAAAGGTTTTATTCCTTCTAATTTAGATGGAAATGCACTTTATATAGCCATTGGAATCATTGGTGCTACCGTGATGCCGCATAACTTATATTTACATTCTGCTTTGGTACAATCTCGAAAAATTGATAAAACATTTTCGGGTATAAAAACTGCTTTAAAGTATAATTTCATTGATTCATTTGTGGCTTTGAATTTGGCATTTTTTGTAAATGCTGCTATCCTTATTTTGGCGGCAACTGCTTTTTTTAAATTGGGTTATAACAATATTTCAAGCATTCAAGACGCTCACTTATTGTTACAAAACTTGTTTGGAAACATTGCTCCTACCCTATTTGCCATAGCGTTAATTTGTGCAGGACAAAGTTCAACGATTACAGGAACTTTAGCCGGACAAATAATTATGGAAGGTTATTTGAATTTGCGTATCAGTCCAATGTTACGAAGATTGGTAACACGTTTAATTGCTATAGTTCCCGCTGTTTTTACTATTTTGCTTTTTGGCAATGAAAAACTGGGTGAATTATTAGTTTTAAGTCAAGTAATATTAAGTTTACAATTAGGATTTGCTGTAATTCCATTGATACATTTTACCAGCAGTAAAAAATTAATGGGTGACTTTGCTATCAAAAATTGGGTGAAAATATTGGCATGGATTGCTGCAATTTTAATTATTGGTTTAAATATTAAATTGGTTTTTGAAGAAGTATATAAATTATTTACAATGCTTGATTCCAATTATTTATATGTAAAAATAATTGTAATTGCAGTTTGTATTTTTGCCCTTGGTTTGTTGTTTTACATTACATTTAATCCATTGTTTATTAAACTTAACAAACACAAACATGTGGTGCCACATGCCAATGCATTACATATTAATAAAATTGAATTTGCTAAATATAAACACATTGCTATTTCAGTAGATTTTGGAAAACAAGATCAAGCAACCATTCAACATGCGCTTACTTTAGGAGGAAAAGATATTGATTATTTACTGATTCATATTGTAGAATCGGCTATTGCAAAAAGATTGGGGAAAGATGCATTGGATTTGGAAACAAAATCGGATTTAAATAATTTGGAATCGTATAGCAATGATTTAAAAAATTTGGGTTTTAACACCAAAACACAATTAGGTTTTGGAAATAGGGCTAAAGAAATTGCAAAAATAATTGCTGAAAACAATATTGATGTATTGGTTTTAGGCGCTCATGGCCATGCAGGTATCAGCGATATTATTTTTGGCTCAACTGTTGATGAAGTGAGGCATTTAGTAAATATTCCAGTTTTAGTTGTAAAAGCATAATATGAAAACACTATTTTTCTCTATTTTTTTAATCACCAATTTGCTTTCCATTGCACAGCAAAAAAATCAGCTATCTATTAAAGTTGGTAATCAATTATTCATTAAACCTTGTAATGCAAGCAAACCTGAATTTGTTGGAATTGAAATTTACAGTAGAAATGAAATTTACGACAAAACCAATGTAGATTCATTAACTGGAAAAGGCTTAAGCCAAGCTTTTTTTAATACTAAAAATTTAGACGGAAAACGATTGCCTTGTTCCATGGGCGGACGCTCATATACCATTGCTGCCATTGATAATTTTACGGATAAAGGCATTACTCACAGAATAGTTTTACTGTACGATTACTACCCATTAAACTTAATCATGGTGGATTATGAAAGTGCTGTTTTAAACAATGAAATTGGAAATCCAAACATTCAAAAAACAGGAAGAAAAAAGAAAAGTAAATAAATTTTATGAAGGCTTTTTGTTGTAATTATAGATGGTAAAAAAAGGAATGAATAAAAATGCAATTCCCAATAATCCAAAAAATAAAAGCATGTCGGCACCAACCCAATGAAGCAGTTTAAATAGGATTGCAATTACTGAAATTGAGCTAAAAAAAGCTCCTGATAGGTATGTAAGTAGTTTCATAATTTTATTTTTTATGCACTCATTTCTTTTAAAGCATTTACCAAAACATTTAACTCTTCAATAGTTGTATAAATACTTGGGGTAATTCTACAACCTTGCACTTTTGCTTTTTCATTATCAATGGCAACAGTCCAAATTTTATATTTATCAAAAAGTATTTGAGCCATGTCTGATGGCTTCATTTTTTTAATTCCAACATTCGCTATTCCGCAACTTCTTTCATCTTCAAAAGGTGTATTTATTTCAATATTCTTGAACTCTTTTACTTGGTTTGTCCAATAATTTTTCAAGAATCTTAAACGTTCTTCTTTTCTTTTTATTCCAATTAATTCATTGAATTTAATTGCATGTGCAATGCTTAATTCAGTTGCCATTGGCTGTGTTCCCGTATGATTCAGTTTTCTAATGTCTTTTTTATCGTAACTGTATTCACCATTTATTGGCCAAAGATTTTCAACGTTTTCATTTTTTACATATAACAATCCCGCACCCAAAGGAACACTTAACCATTTATGCAAACTACAAGCATAAAAATCGCAGTTTAAATCAGCTATTTTAAAGTCAATGTGAGCAATGGCATGCGCACCATCAACCACCACTTTTACGTTATGTTGATGTGCCATGTCACAAATTTTTTTAATTGGTAAAATCTGACCAGTTATATTTATCATGTGACAAACCATTATCAATTTGGTTTTTTTAGTAATTGCATTTTCATAAATAGCCACAATTTCATCATCAGATTTTGGATGATTAGGAATACTAATTATTTTATTCACCATTCCATATCTTTCGGATTGTTGTTTAAACATATCAAGCATGGCACCATAATCTTGATAAGCCATAATAGCTTCATCGCCATCTTTCCAATCCATTCCACTGATTACAGTATTCATGGATTCAGTTGTATTTCTTGTAACAATTATTTCACTTAAATCACATTTTAAAAACTGAGCCAAATTTTTCCTTACAGCTATTTTATCATCTATCATTTTTTTACGCATGTAAAAGGATGCATGAAAATTTAACATTTTTATTTCAGCTATGTAATCATTCAAAATAGGCTGTGGCATCATGGAATAATAACCATTTTCTAAATTTATATAATCAGTTTTAAGTTTATAAGCATTCCTTAAATTAAGCCAAAAGTCTTCATCGTTTGCCATTTGAGATGCTGAATAATTTTGAAATTTATAAAATATTTCATCTGTATTTTTTCCCGATAAAGGCAATGATATTCCTGCCAAAGCTAAGGTTTTAATAAATTCACGTTTTTGCATTTTGGTAAATTAATTTTTTGGTAAATATAAATATTTAATAAACTAAACAAATAATTCATGCATATAGAATGATTTAAAAAAAGGAACCAATTATCCGCTCATAATTGAAAGAGAAATAGAACAAATTTCCTATTATTGCCAAAGGCAAAAATTTAAGATTGTCATTTAAAAATGATTGATAAAATAAGGAAAACAGAAAACTTACACATCGTTTTTTGGTTGGTAAAAGATTTATGCTGGATGATGGAGTTTAAAACTGTTGGTGCACTCATGATTTTACCTACATTAGCCATGGCATTTTATGTAACCTATTTATCAAGTCAAAATTTAAAAACAGTTTTAGTGAATCTAGCAATTATTTTTTGGATACTAGCCAATAGCGCTTGGATGCTAAAAGATTTTTATTTGGATGTTCCAAAATCAGTTTCACTAATATTTTTTATTGCCGGAATGGCAACCATATTATTATACATTTGGTTAGCTTTTATTCAACCCTATTTTACAAAAAATAATACCAATGACTAATTCAGATATAGCCGATTTATTCAAAATTTTTGCCGATTTAAGCGAGCTTCATGGCGGAAATCCTTTTAAAATAAAACAGTTTACCAATGCGTTTTTCCGCATTGATAAAATGCTTACTCCACTTGAAAATTTATCGATTCCTGAGTTAGAAAAAATAGAAGGAATTGGGAAAGGAATAGCGGCTAAAATTGATGAAATCAATAAAACTGAAAGTTTTGAAGAACTGAATGAAATATTAGCAAATACGCCTGAGGGTATATTGATGATGATGAAAATTAAAGGCATTGGACCAAAAAAAATTGCCATTATTTGGAAAGAATTAGAAATAGAAGAAATAGGTGAATTGCTTTATGCTTGTAAAGAAAACAGGTTAGCGCAAGCCAAAGGTTTTGGTTTAAAAACACAGCAAAGTGTAATTAACCAAATTGAGTTCATGTATGCCAGTGCAAATAAGTTTCATTATGCCAAAGTGGAACAAAAAGCATTTGATTTAGTTGAAAAATTGCAAAGCATAAATACCATTCAAAAAGTTTCTCTTTGCGGAGCAATAAGAAGAAAAATGGAAGTGATAGATGCCATTGAAATATTGGTAGCAAGCAATGATATAAATGAAACCAAAAACACTTTAATTGATAGTAATTTATTTACAGAAATTGATAATAACAATATTGAATTTAAAGGAAAATATGAACAAATTCCGGTAGAAATCTCTTTCTGTGAAAATGAAAATTTTAGTTGGCAATTGTTTGAAAAAACAGCCAATGAAAAACATTTAGCATTGTTAGATTTAAATGCAATCAATCAACAAAGTAATAGCGAAGAAGAAATTTATAAAAGTATTCAATTGCCATATATTTTTCCTGAAATGCGTGAGGGTGCAAATGAAGTAACATTAGCAAAACAAAATAAGCTGCCAACACTAATAGAATATAGCGATTTAAAGGGCGCATTGCATAATCATTCCACTTGGAGCGATGGTTTAAATTCCATTGCCGAAATGGCAAAAGCATGTGAAAAATTAGGCTATAATTATTTCGGAATTGCCGATCATAGCAAAGCTGCATTTTACGCAAAAGGTTTAAGTGAAGAGCAAATAATTAACCAACATACTGAAATAGATAAACTGAATAAAAGCAATCCCAATTTTACTGTTTTTAAAGGCATAGAATGCGATATTTTATACAATGGTCAAATGGATTATGCGAATGATGTTTTGGCCAGTTTTGATTATGTGGTTGCATCGGTTCATAGTATTTTAAAAATGAATGAAGAAAAAGCAATGAGCCGATTAATTTCAGCCATTGAAAACTCTTATACAACTATTTTGGGACATCCAACAGGACGATTATTATTATTAAGAGAAGGTTATCCAATCAATCATAAAAAAATAATTGATGCCTGCGCGGCCAATAAAGTTGCTATTGAAATTAATGCAAATCCTTATCGTTTAGACCTTGATTGGCGTTATATTGATTACGCATTAAGTAAAGGAATTATGCTATGTATTAACCCTGATGCGCACAATATTGATGGATTAAAAGACATGTATTATGGATTACAAATAGCTAGAAAAGGAGGACTTACAAAAGAGAGTTGTTTAAATGCTTTTACTACCGAAGAACTGAAAAAATACTTTAAGCAAAAAAATAATGTTTCTATTTAAATAAAACCTATATTTTTGGCGCAAATGATTGAAAACTTAACAAAATTAATAAGAGAAAATTCGGCTGAATTAATTTTAAACAACCAAGCAATAAAAAACGAAAATAAAGAGGCTGTAATTTCAGAAACAGTAAACGTAATTATTAGTCAATTAAAAATAGAAGTTTCAAAAGGTAATATTATTGGATTAACTGAAATTTTAAATAGCAATGGCAATTTATCAAACAATAAAATAGTATTAGCAATGGTATCAAATTTTAGTGAAAGTTTATTGGCTAAATTTGAATTAAATAATAATGATGCCGAACATATTTCTCACAATTTAATTCCGGCAGTCATGCATCAATTAATTTCAAAAACAAACGATCCGAATGACGATTCATTTAATGTTCAAGGTTTATTGAGCAATTTGGGAGGAAACGGGTTAGGAGTTATGTTAATGAATATGTTTTCATCCTACAAAAAATAAGGTGATAACATTGAATTAGGAGGAATGTTTAAGAATTTTTTATCATAAACTTTGCAGTGTGAAAGTAAAAATTATATTTGCCCACGCTAAATAACTAAAAAATAGTGCAATAATGGCCCGTAAACAAATAATAATGGAATTTCCAATTAAAGCTTCCCCAGCTTTATTGTTTAATTATATCAGTACTCCAAGTGGTTTATCACAATGGTTCTGTGTAGATGTGGATATTAGAAATAACTTGTTTAAATTTAAATGGGAAGGCGAAGAAACAAGCGCTGACTTAATTAAAAAAGTTAATAATAAAAGCATGAAATTTAAATGGACAGATTCTGCAAAAGATGAATATTTGGAATTTGATATAAACGTAGATGAACTTACCGATGACGTAGCTTTAGTAATTACTGACTATGCCGAGGAAAGTGAAGAAAAATATACCCATCAATTATGGGAAAGTCAAATACATGATTTAAAAAGTTGTATAGGAGCATAAAAAAAGCCGTCAGACATTTATCTGACGGCTTTTTTTTAAATAAATGAAATGAACTAATAACTCATTTCTACAATTTTCATTACATCAGAAGGAGTAATATTTTGGCGTTCACCCAATTTCAACATGCCTCTTTTAGTAAATGAATCAAAAATAAAAGGTGCGGCTTTCTTAAAATTATCAGTGTATTCACTCAAATGCGTTTTTATTCCTACAGAATGAAAAAATGCTTCAGTTTTATCAATTGCTAAATTTGCTTTTTCTTCAATGGTACCTTCAGTTATATTCCAAACCCTAGTGGCATATTGTGCTAATTTTTCTTTCTTGTTTTCAAAATTATAACGGTAATGACTTGGAGCAATAATGGCTAAAGTTTGAGCGTGGTCTATACCGAATAAAACAGTAAGCTCATGGCCTATTGCATGCACAGTCCAATCCGTTGGAACACCTTTTTGAATCAATCCGTTTAATGCCATTGTGCAACTCCACATAAACTCACATTGCGAATTATAATCACTCGGATTATTTAAAATTTGTGGGGCTACTTCAATTAAATTTTGCATGATACTTTCTGAAATTCTGTCCTGCAAATTTGCACCCGTTGGATAAGTCATGTATTGTTCTAAAACATGTGTAAATGCATCCACTAGTCCATTGGCAATTTGATTTGCTGGAATTGATGAAATAACTTGGGGATCTAAAATAGAAAACTGAGGAAACAATCCTGGACCGCCCATTCCTAATTTCTGATTAGTTTCATGTCTTGAAATTACCGAACCAGAATTCATTTCAGAACCCGTAGCAGGTAATGTTAAAACCACTCCAAAAGGCATTCCCACTTCGGTTCTTATTCCTTTTTCTAAAATATCCCAAGGATTATTTCCTTCAAATAATGCGGCAGATGCTAAAAACTTTGTTCCATCAATGACTGATCCACCGCCAACTGCTAACAAATATGTGATTTTTTCTTCTTTAATTACTGCTAATGCTTTTAATAAAACATTGTATTCAGGATTGGCAGGAATGCCACCAAACTCTATCACATCAAACGATTGAAGTGCTGTTTTTACTTGTTCATAAATGCCATTTTTTTTTATACTTCCATTACCGTAAAGCATTAACACTTTAGCATGAGCGGGAATTTCTGTTGCTATTTTTACTATTAAACCTTTTCCAAAATGTATTTTAGTAGGGTTTTTAAATTCAAAGTTTATCATAATTTTTATTGTTGTTACAATGATAAGCTGTTTGGACAATGAATTGTTTTAATTAAAAATTATTTTTAAAGTAACAAAGTAAATAGTATAAATGAGTTCAAAGTAGTTTACTTTGTAACATGTCGGAATTAAAAGCACAAGTAAAATTTGTAGATCAAAACAAAACTGAATTTTACTCAATTCTAAAAAGCAGAGTAGATCAATATTTTACTGAAAACAATATTTCTAAATTTGCCAATGTAACAATGGTTATTAAAACAATTATTTTGCTTTTAGCATATATTTTACCATTTATTTATATCCTATTTTTTCAACCAAGTTTTGGAGTAAGTTTAATGCTATGGAGTTTCATGGGAATAGCTGTAGCTGGTATTGGAATGAGTGTAATGCATGATGCAAACCATGGTGCATATTCAGCTAATAAAAACGTGAATTATTGGTTAGGAAATACTTTAAATTTATTAGGAGGTTCTGTATTTAATTGGAAACTTCAACACAATATTTTGCACCATACTTATACCAATATTACATTTTTAGATGATGATATTTCGGATAGATTAGTATTGAAGTTTTCACCTCATACGAAGCAAAAAAGTTTCCATCAATTCCAATGGATATATGCTTTCTTTTTTTATGGATTACTTACTTTTTATTGGGCAGTTGCAAAAGATTTTATTCAATTTTATCAGTTTTCAAAAAATGGAGTAAATAACAATAACAGAAAAGAAAATGTATTCATATTGGCAAAAATTATTGGTATAAAAATTTTCTATTTTTCTTTAATGATTGTTGTTCCTGTATATTTTTTTAATATGATATTTGCCCATGTATTTGCAGGATTTGCATTGATGCATTTTTTTTCAGGATTAATCTTAACAACCGTATTTCAATTGGCTCATACTGTTGAAAATACAACCCATCCATTGCCAAACAAGGAAGGAATTATAGCCAATGATTGGGCTATTCACCAATTAAATACAACAGCCGATTTTGCTCCAAATAACAAATTATTGTCGTGGTACATTGGCGGATTAAATTTTCAGGTAGAACATCATTTATTTCAAAAAATATCGCATGTTCATTATCCCGAAATAGCCAAAATAGTAAAGCAAACTGCTAAGGAATATGGCATTCCTCATATAGAAAACAAAACACTTTTTAGTGCTATCAAATCACATATCACCTATTTAAAACAATTGGGTAAATTGCCAAATTTACACGAAGCTATTGGCTAAAAAATATTGCTATTTTTTTAATATTCATCAATCAAATTTTACTTTATTTAGGCCTTAAAAAATTAAAACTAATTTTTTACCACAAAAAATAATTAATTTAACAATTTCATCATTTACAAACAGTATATTTGCTCGATTTTTAATTGAAAAAGTTTTCGCTAAATATTGATAATGAGGAAGAAAGTTTTTTTTACGGTTTAATTTGTAATGAAAACAATTCTCGCTTAGCATGGTTAATCAATCATGCCATAGCAATTGATTTGGCTAAGGAAAACAGTATTGAATGGTATAATGATTTA
>CAISTO010000218.1 GCA_903888395.1 uncultured Bacteroidota bacterium
ATATATTGGTTATTTGGCAAAAGAAGCTGGAGTTAAACGAGTAATTTTTGCTAGTTCATGTTCGGTTTATGGTTACACGCATAACCGTACTTTTACGGAAGACGATATTGCTATCAGCAATTATCCTTATGGCGTTTCAAAACTTCAGGGCGAAAAAGCATTATTAGCTTTAGCCGATGAAAATTTTTCGGTAATTTGTTTCCGACAAGGGACTGTCTGTGGTTATTCACCAAGAATGAGGCTTGATTTGGCCATCAATACCATGTTTAAAAATGCTTTGAGCAACAAAGAAATTAAGTTAAGTAATCATAAAATTTGGCGCCCTATATTAGGACTTACAGATTTGTGCAATGCTTATAAATTAGGCGTTGAGAGCGATTTAGAATTTGGTCAAGTGATCAATTTATCATCGTTTAACACCACCATTGGCGACTTAGCAAAACAAGTTAAAGAGTTTATGTTAGAATTCTATGAGCTTGAAATAAATATTACCGATTCACACGTTGAAGATTATAGAAATTATAAAGTTAGCACAGAAAAAGCTGAAAATTTATTAGGATTTAAAGCCGTTCAAGATGGGTTAAGCATTATCAATGATTTGCATAAAAACTTAGCACATTTTAGTGATTTTAACGATGAATCATTTTACAATATTGAAGTTTTTAAAAAATTAATGATGTCGAAACCAATTGGTTCGTAATGGCAAATTATATAAAAATTGGATAATGAATTTATAATGAAAAAAATACTAATTATAGGCGCAAACGGCCAACTAGGCGCTGATATAAATACCAGTTTAAGCAATAAAAATTATATTACGCTTACGCCAAATCATGAAGAATTAGACATTACTAATTTTGAAAAAGTAACAAAATATATTTTACAAAATAAACCTGAAATTATCATCAATACTGCTGCTTATCATCAAGTAGATAAATGCGAAGAATTTCCATTATTAGCCACTTTAATAAATAACAATGCGCCAACTTTTATTTCAAAATTATGCAAAGAAATAAACTGTAAATTGATACATTTTAGTACTGATTATGTGTTTGATGGCGCTAAAGGAAAACCTTATTTAGAAACCGATTTGCCAAATCCTTTGAACGTATATGGGAAAACTAAATATGAAGGAGAAAAGGAAATATTTAAAGCAAATGGCAACGCACTAATTATTCGTGTTTCGGCATTGTATGGCGTTAATCCGTGTAGGGCAAAAAACGGTTTAAACTTTATTCAGTTAATGCTAAAATTAGCAAGTGAACGCGATGAACTTATTGTAGTTGGAGATGAATATGTGTCGCCAACAGCAACTTATGACATTGCAAATATTTTACCTGAAATAATTAAAAAAGATTTGAGCGGAATAGTTCATTTAACATCGGAAGGATCATGTAGTTGGTATGAATTTGCAAAAGAAATTATGGATTATACCGATACAAATGTAAAAATAAAGCAAGTAGCATCGAGCCATTTTCCAGCAAAAACAACACGTCCAAAATATTCGGTTTTAGAAAATCAATCCTTAAAAAATAATGGAATTCAAAGCATGCCCCATTGGCGAAATGCTTTGCATATTTATTTAAATACAATAAAAAAGTAACACAACATTTAAAAAATAATAATGACACAACCAACGCAACATCAGTTTCATATACCTGTAATGGGTCTTGGATTTACCATTGACACTCCAGTAAAAATTGCTCGTTATGGAATCAATTCTGCTATTTCTATTGTAGAAGATAATTTAATAGAACAAATGCGAGAATTTTATTGCAATAAATTGAATTTTCCTTACCAAAAAATTGAAGAATCGGAGCATGATTATAGGGCAAAGAGAATTACTGCTTACTTAAATTTAGTAGATTATATGGTGCAAGACCAATCGAAAGAAATAAAATCAGAAGCATTTGAACCATTAACAGACATTACAAAATATTTTGAATTATTACCTGAAAATTCTACTTTAAAAATTAAATATAATCAACTTCAAGAATTAAGTGGTGACGCTAGAATTAATTTAGAAAACGAGTTAAGAAATGAATTAATAAGTGGTTCTATTGAGGTAAATATTATGACCAAAGTTGATAAGCCAAATTTTGATAAAAAAGGCAATGCATTAGGAGTAGAATTTTCGGATGCATTATCGGCTTTACGGGGTTTTGCAAATAGTAATTTAAATTCAGGTGTTATATTTTCGGCAGGTTTAAACCCTCGTTTATACAGCTATTGCGAGTCGTTTTCAGATTTTTATCCTGACGAAAATGGCTATTTAAAAAAGAAAATTATTTTAAAAGTAAGTGATTACAGATCAGCTTTAGTGCAAGGAAAATTCTTAGCAAAAAAAGGTTTATGGGTTTCAGAATATAGAATAGAATCTGGCTTAAATTGTGGCGGACACGCATTTGCTACTGAAGGACTTTTAATGGGTCCTATTTTAGAAGATTTTAAAAACAAAAGATGCGAATTATTTGACGAAGTATATGCAGTTTGCGAAGCAGCTTTAACCAGTAACGGAAAAGGAAAATTTAACACAAAACCAATATTTAATATTACTGCTCAAGGTGGCATAGGAACTGCAATAGAAAATAATTTTTTCCTTGATTACTTCCAATTGAGTAGCATTGGCTGGGGAAGTCCCTTTTTATTAGTTCCCGAGGTTACCAATGTAGATGAGCAAACATTACAAAGTTTGGCTACCGCTAAGCCCGATGATTATTTTTTAAGTCATGCTTCTCCTTTAGGTGTGCCCTTTAATAATTTTAGAAAAAGCAGTTCAGAAGCACAAAGAATAGAACGCATTGAAAAAGGAAAAGCAGGAAGTCCGTGCTTAAAAAAATTCTTGCAATTCAATACAGAATTTACCAAAACACCCATTTGTAC
>CAISTO010000219.1 GCA_903888395.1 uncultured Bacteroidota bacterium
AGTGAATGAATCGTATGCAAAACACATTGCTTTGATTCAATTAAATAGACCAAAAGAATTAAATGCGCTGAATTTGCAATTGATGTTGGAGCTTAAAAGAGCATTTCAGCTGCTTGATGATAACGATGAAGTTCGTTGTATAGTTATTACTGGAAACGACCAAGCCTTTGCTGCCGGTGCAGATATCAAGCAAATGGAAAATAAATCAGCCATTGATTTATTGAAAATTGACCAATTTGAAACTTGGGATCAAATACGTAAAACTAAGAAACCGATTATAGCCGCTGTTAGTGGATTTGCCTTAGGCGGTGGTTGTGAATTAGTTATGACTTGTGATATTATTATTGCCAGTGAAACAGCCAAATTTGGTCAGCCAGAAATAAAATTAGGCATTATGCCCGGTGCTGGTGGAACACAACGTTTAACAAAAGCAGTAGGAAAAGCTTTGGCCATGGAAATGGTTTTAACAGGTAAGTTCATCAGTGCTGAAGAAGCATTAGCCAATGGTTTAATTAATAAAGTAGTTCCAATAGAATTGTATTTAGAAGAAGCCGTGAAAATGGCAAAAGAAATAGCAGTTCAAAGTCCTATAGCTATTAGATTAGCAAAAGAAAGTGTGTTAAAAGCATTTGATAGTAGCTTACAAGAAGGATTGTATTTTGAACGTAAAAACTTTTACATGTGTTTTGCTTCCGAAGACCAAAAAGAAGGAATGAAAGCATTTGTAGAAAAACGCAAACCAAAGTTTGTTGGTAAATAACAAAAGTAAATTTAAACCATCTACTAAAATTGAGTGGCATTGGATACCTTTCTTTTTTTTACAACACAGATAATCAACTATTTTCATAAATTGATAATTTGCTATCTTAGTAATTAAGTGTTCCAACAATGTTATACTGAAAAATAAAATATAAGATTTAAATAAATGATTTTAAACCTCAAATTATCCTTTCTAAAAAAATAATTTAGTGTTGAACCAAATAATTTTTACATTCGCCTCCCTTAAAACAAATATAAATGATGATAAAGAAAATAATAACTAGTGTACTAGTGCTATTAATGCTTGGAACGAATGTTTCGAAAGCAGATGAAGGAATGTGGTTTTTGATGTCTATAAAAAGACTAAATCACCACGATATGGAGAAATTAGGACTTCATTTAACAGCTGAAGAAATATACGCTGTAAATAATAGTTCAATAAAAGATGCAATTGTTCAATTCAATGGCGGTTGTACTGCAGAATTAATCTCAAAAGATGCATTGGTATTAACCAACCACCATTGCGGATATGATGCCATTGCAGAATTATCGACTCCAGAGGCTAATTACTTAAAAAACGGTTATTGGGCAGCGTCAAAAGACAAAGAGCTAAAACCTAAAAGTTTATTTGTAAGATTCTTTGTAAGAATGGATGATGTTTCGAAAAGAATTTTAGCGAAAGTAAATGCTCAAATGACGGAAGCTGAAAGAGACAAAGCCATTAGTGATGAAATAGCTATCATAGAAAAAGAAAATAACGAAGGTGGAAAATACACTGTTTCAGTACGTTCTTTCTTTCAAGGCAATGAGTTTTATTATTTTGTTTACCAAGATTATAAAGATGTTCGTTTTGTAGGAACTCCTCCTGAAAGCATTGGAAAATTTGGTGGTGATACTGATAATTGGGAATGGCCACGTCAAACAGGCGATTTTTCTATGTTCAGAATTTATGCAGACGCAAATGGAAACCCTGCTGAATATTCGGTGAATAATATTCCTTTAAAACCTAAAAAATATTTAACAGTAAATACCGGTGGTGTGAAGGAAAATGATTTTGCCATGATTTTAGGTTATCCCGGTAGAACAAACAGATGGATGCCAGCAGGTGGAATTGAGCAAAATGTAAAATTTGCTTACCCAGCTTGGGTTGAAGGTTCAAAAACTGGAATGGACAATATGAAAAAATACATGGTTCAAAGCGATGCTATGAATTTAATTTATGCTTCAAAATATGCTGGTGTGGCTAATTATTGGAAAAACCGTCAAGGTATGATTGATGCGTTAACAAAATTTGGTACCGCTAAATCGAAAGCAGAACAAGAATCAAAGTTCAATAGCTGGGCTAACAAGCCTGCTAATAAAGCTAAATATGGTACTGTAATTGGTAAAATAAATGCTTATTATAATTTAACAAACGAAAAAGCTAGACACGATAATTACTTACAACAATTAGTAAGAACATCGGCATTTGGAACTATTTCAAGAGGATTTGGTAAACAATTAATGAATTACGCTGCTGCTGCTGCTGCTAGCAAAGGAAAAATGAAAGCAGATTTGGAAAATGATATCAAATCGTTTTTTGCAGATATGCATTTACCAGCTGAAAAAGATATTTTAAAAGCACAATTGGCTTTGTATTCATCTAAATCTGTTGGGTATCCGATAGCACCTGCTGTGATTGCAATTGGTAATAATTATGATAGTTATGTAAATTCAATTTTTACCATGAGTATTTTTACTTCAGAAGAAAGATTGATGGCATTTTTAAATTTCCCTTCTAAGGGTTTGTTAACAAACGATCCAATTTATGCCTTATCTAGTGATTTATTAGCACATTTAATGACAAAATCAGATACAATTACAAAAGCACAAAACGATTTTTCAGCTTCATATCGTTTGTTAGTTGAAGGTTTAAGAGAGTCGAAATTAGCAACTATTCAATATCCAGATGCGAATTCTACGCTTCGTTTAACTTATGGAAAAGTAAGAGCATTGCCAGCTGATAAAAGAAACGATGCAAAAGTTAATTACTATACTACCATGGAAAGTATGGTTAAAAAATACAAAGCTGGAGATGCAGAATTTGATTTGCCAGCTCGTTTATTAGAATTATATAAACAAAAAGATTTTGGTAGATACTTGGATGCAAAAGGATACATGCCTGTTTGTTTTTTAACTGATAATGATATTACTGGAGGAAATTCAGGTTCACCAGTTCTTAACGGTAAAGGTCAGTTAATAGGTTTAGCCTTTGATGGTAACATTGAGGCAATGGCTGGTGATGTTATTTTTGATAAAAAATTACAAAGAACCATCAACGTTGACATTCGTTATGTATTATGGATTATTGAAAAATATGCCAATGCAAAACACATTGTTGACGAAATGGATGTAGTAAATAATTAGAATTTTTGAATTACAAAGCATGAAAAAATTACTTTTAATTCTTTTAGTTTCTGTTGTTTTTGTTGCTTGCAGCAATGACCCAAGAGCCAAATTACCCAATACAGGAAACTTTGGTGCAACGGTTTTAACTGATTCGCTAAAAACGGTAAGTGATGTAATTTCAATATTGCAAACGCAAACTGAAGCATCTGTAAACGTAACAGGAATTATTGAAAAATATTGCAAAGGTGAAGGTTGTTGGCTTACATTAGAAAACAAAGGTGGCGAAGCTCTTTTTGTAGAAATAGATAAAAAAGCATTTATGTTACCAAGAAACATAGATGGAAAATTAGCCACTGTAACTGGAAAAGCAATAAAAGAAATAAAAGATGGAAAGGCTGAAATGAAAATTTTAGCAACTGCCATTCAAATTCAATAAATATAGTTTAATTAAAAAGCCCTTAGTTTATAAAAACTAGGGGCTTTTTGGTTTTAAAAGTAAATATGTTTTTAAATTGCTTTTCTCATACAATTTAAATAACAAAGCATCATTTAAATAAATAAATTTGTTAGCTGAAAAATTACAGTAGATCCAAAAACAAAAACAGTTATTGCAATTGCTTTTAAGCAACTGAAATAAAGTAATAGAAATTAAGTAGTAACCTATAAAAAGTGATGACAAAAAAACAAGTAATAACCTATTCCGTAATTATATTAGTAATTGCATTATTGGCTTGGCCCAAAATATTTAATAAAAAAGAAGAGTCGAATAACGCAGCTTCAAAACAACAAAAAGCCACAGCTCCCATTAAAGTAAGTTATGTTATAGCGCAAAAGCAAAGTGTGGCTAGCAATATTCAAGCTATTGGAAATATTATGGCCGATGAGGAAGTAGAATTGCATGCGGAAGCGCAAGGAAAAATTGTTAAAATTGGTTTTACTGAAGGTGCTTTCATTGCCAAAGGCAAACAGTTAATAAAAATTTATGATGGCGATTTGCAAGCACAATTATCAAAAACATTGGTGAACAAAAAGCTGAAGTTAGATACTGAAAAAAGAAACAAAATATTATTAGAAAAAGGCGCTATTAGCACCGAAGCTTACGAAATTTCTTTAACAGATTTAAATGCTATCAATGCCGATATTGAATTATTAAAAGAAAATATAAAACATACTGAAATTATTGCTCCTTTTAGTGGAAAAATTGGTTTAAAATACATTAGTGAAGGTTCGTTTGTGAATACATCAACTAAAATTGCTGCTATGCAAAAAATTGATCGAGTAAAAATTGAATTTTCTGTTCCTGAACGATACGTATCGCAAGTAAATGTGGGTACTACAGTAAATTTTAAAGTAGATGGAATTCAAAAAAGTTTTAACGCTAAAATTTATGCCATGGAACCAAAAGTAGATCCCATCAATAGAAATGTATTGATAAGAGCCATTTGTGAAAACAACAATGGTGTTTTATTGCCAGGATTATTTGCCAAAATAGAAGTACCCTTAAATGATAAAGAAGGCGTTTATTTAATTCCTACCCAATCGGTTGTACCAATTTTAAAAGGTAATAAAGTATACATTATTCATGGCGATTCTGCCACAGAACAAAAAGTAGAAATAGCTGGTAGAAATGATTTAAATGTAGAAATAATTAATGGTTTAAAAACTGGTGACACGGTAGTAGTAAGTGGCATTATTCAAATGAAACAAGGAGTGAAAGTTAAATTAGGAAAGTAAATTGTAATAAATTCGAAAAATTAAATCCGAAATTCGAAAATATGAATATCAAATAATAAATTTTGAATTTTGAATAAATTATTGAACAATCAGCTAATCACCTAATCAACCAATCAACCAATAGACCAATCAACCTATAATAAAATGAGTTTATCAAGTTTAAGTATCAATAGGCCAGTATTAGCAACGGTAATGTCAATTGCCATTGTTATTTTTGGTGCCATTGGATATAATTATTTAGGAGTAAGGGAATTTCCATCCATTGATCCACCAATTATTACAGTAAGAACCAGTTATACTGGTGCAAATGCTGAAATTATAGAATCGCAAATAACTGAACCACTTGAGAAATCAATTAATGGAATTGCGGGAATACGTTCCATTACTTCGTCAAGTAATTTAGGAACTAGTAATATATCGGTAGAGTTTAATTTAGATGCAAATTTAGAAGAAGCGGCTAATGACGTTCGTGACAAAGTTTCGCAAGCTGTAAGGCAATTACCACAAGACATAGATGCGCCTCCAGTAGTGAGTAAAGCTGATGCCAATTCCGATGCAATTATTGCCATTACGGTAAAAAGTGATAACAAAAATCAATTGCAAGTAAGCGATTATGCCGAAAATGTTTTGTTAGAAAAACTACAAACCATTCCTGGTGTAAGTACCATTCAAATTTGGGGACAAAAACGTTATGCCATGCGCCTTTGGTTAAATCCGGCTAAGTTAGCAGCATTTGGTTTAACTACACTTGATGTAAGACAAGCTTTAGACAGAGAAAATGTAGAATTGCCAGGTGGAAAAATAGAAGGAAATACCACTGAATTAACAGTGAAAACAGTTGGAAGATTTACTACTGAGGAACAGTTTAACAACTTAATTATAAAAGCCGATGATACCAAAACCATTAAATTAAATGACATTGGATATGCAGTATTAGGCGCTGAAAATGAAGAAACAATTTTAAAAGAATCGGGTGTGCCCATGATTGGTTTAGGAATTGTTCCCCAGCCAGGTGCCAATTATATTGAAATTGCCGAAGAGTTTTACAAACGCTTTGAACAAATAAAAAAAGAAGTTCCAAAGGATTATAAACTAAATGTATCAATTGATAATACACACTTTATTAAAACATCCATTTTGGAAGTTAAAGAAACTTTATTAATAGCTTTTATTTTAGTTGTATTAATTATTTTCTTATTTTTCCGTGACTGGTTAATCGCCTTTAGGCCATTGATTGATATTCCAGTTTCTTTGATAGGCGCATTTTTTATCATGTATTTAGCGGGATTCTCTATTAATATATTAACACTTTTGGCCATAGTATTAGCCACAGGTTTGGTGGTAGATGATGGAATTGTAGTTACTGAAAATATTTTCAAAAAAATAGAACAAGGATTAGCCCCTCGTGAAGCAGCCATTAAAGGATCCAATGAAATATTTTTTGCCGTAGTTTCCACTTCCATCACCTTAGCGGTGGTGTTTTTACCAATAGTA
>CAISTO010000220.1 GCA_903888395.1 uncultured Bacteroidota bacterium
GTATAACATGCTAGCTTTGAATCATTGTCAATAAATCCTTGCGACAGGCCATGATAAATTGGGTCAAATTCAATGGTATTATCCAAATCGTTAAAAATGGTATAAAGTCTTTCTATTTGTTTGCTTGTGTCACTGAAAATAATATTCTTAATTTTTGCCTTCTGATTGTTCTTTAGGTTTTCAATTAATAGTTTAAAGTTTTTGTGAAATGTAGGTTGTGGCGAACAATTAAATTGTACTATTTCATTGCTTTTAAAACCATTTCTCACGCCAATTTCTACACAAGAATATTTGTTGATATAATCAAAAAACTGAGCTGAGTTAATGTATAAATCCGAAATATCAGTTAATGCTTTCTTTTCCTTTGAATCAGCATCGTTTTCATTTTTACGTACTAAACTTTTTTCCGCTTTTTCTAAACCATTTTCCAAAAGTTCGGTACTAAGTTTAATATCATCGGTAAAAAAAATGCTGTTTTCAGGTAAATAATCAAAAAAAGTTTGACGTTTTTGCTCTACCATTTTTTGAACATTTGGAATAATATAAAACCAATCTACTTTCATTACAGAAAGCTGATCAATGGGATTAAAAACTCGGATACTTTCTATTTCATCACCATATAATTCAATGCGGTAAGGCATGTCGTTGCTAAACGAAAACACATCAATAATTCCACCTCTAATACTAAAATGACCCGCTTCGTATACAAAATCGCTTCTTTCAAAATGATGCTCCGTTAAAAAATCAATAAAAAACTGCATATCGAAGTTTGAACCAACTTTTACTTCAAAAGTGTTTTGAGTTAATTCCACTTCATTAATTACCATTTCTGTAATTGCATCAATGGTGGTCACAATTAATTCGCCTTTACCTTGTTTTTGATTTAACCTATTCAGGGTTTCGGCTCGTTCAAGTACTAGGTTGTTTTCTAATAAATCTACTTGAAAATCTCTGCGGTAGGAAGCTGGAAAATACAAGGTGTTTTTACTTTCTAATAAACTTTGTAAGTCGGCATAAAAATATTTTGCATCTTCTGCATTATTAAAAATAAATACTTGAGTTCTATAATTAAAATGGTAAATACATGCTGCTAAAATAGCATCAATACTTCCAACTAAACCCTTAGCAAATATTTTACTTTGTTTTTTTTGGTTTAGCTTTTCAGCAATTTTATTGATGTTTTCGTTTTGACTATAAAGTCCTAATAGCTCTTGAATTTTCACTGATATGAATAGATAACAATAACCCGAATATGCATTATTCGGGTTCTCTATGATGCAAATATAGATTTATGGTTTTTTGTTTTATTAAATAAAAAGAAAATTTTAAATAGGAAAATATTTTTGCCATTAATTACACCGATGCCATCGCTTAAAGCGATGGCATCGGTTATGTAAACAAACCTATAAGGTTTTTGAAACTCTATAGTTTTTCTTTAACAAACTTTGTCAAAGTCTTGAACTTTGACAAAGTATCTCCCGCACTTTGTCAAAGTTTTTTTACTTTGATAAAGTTTAAAACAAAAGAACCGATGCCATCGCTCAAAGCGATGGCATTGGTTATGTAAACAAACCTATAAGGTTTTTGAAACTCTATAGTTTTTCTTTAACAAACTTTATCAAAGTCTTGAACTTTGACAAAGTATTTCCCGCACTTGGCCAAGTTAATAAACAAAAAAAACCGACTCTTTTGAAGTCGGTTTTTTTTGTTTATTAAAGTTATTATTTAATAATCACAAACGATTTACTAAATACACCTTTTACAGTATTCATTCTTACAAAATACAATCCGTTGTTTTGATTCGATAAATCAAATACGTTTTTAGATTGTAATTGGTTTTGGAATTTAGCTACTAATTGTCCTGTTACATTATAAACTTCAATTGAGTTAATATCAACTGCGTTTTTCACATCAATATTTAACATTCCATCATTAGGTGAAGGATATAAACTAAAGTATGATTCAAACGTGTTTTCAAGTATTCCAACATTACAAACTTGCTCTAATACATTTATTTGTCTGGTTACAGTTAAAGAACGGTTTCCAAAAGGATCTGTTACTACATAAGTTACAGGATAAATTCCTGGTATATCATTACGTAATTTAGTTTCATCTGTTAACACTTGAGCTTTTAAATTAGTAAAGTAATTATCTTTTACAATAAAACCTGGCTCTTGGAAATCACAGAAGCGTGGTAAATTCATAGGATCTGAACCTAATAAAGTAATAACTGGTTTGCTACGTTTAGATATTTGCATAAAACGAACAATACTATCTGAATTTCCAACACAATCAGTTACTACAAACTTCACTGGGAATATTCCTAATGTGTCGTTTCTTAGTGTGTTTGGTGTTCTAACAATTGTTAAAGTGTTGCTTGCACAATAGTTATCAGTAGCAGTTACACCAGGAATGGTAAAGCTAGAATATACTTCTACTTCTGTAGTTAAGTTACCAATTAGCGTAATTGATGGTTTAATAAAATCAGATACATCAACTGGAATGGTTAAGGTTGTTGCAGCATTTCCAGAAGAATCAGTTACATTATAAATCACAAAATATTTACCCATTACATTTGCATTTACTCCACTAATAGGTATAACATTTAAAACTTTGTCATAATTATCTGTAGCAGTTACTATGTTCAATGGGAACGGTGTATTGATTTGGTGTTTATAGGTTGCACCAACAAATTTCTTCACCCAAACTGGTTTTGTTGTATCTCTAACTCTAATTTGACGAACTGCAGTTTTAGTAAAGTTAAATGCATCAGTAATACTGTAAGTTCTTGTATAATTTCCTACCTTGTTTATGTTCAAATTAGAAGTAATTATCACGTTGTTATTTAATGCATTTCCTACATTATCAATTGCGGTATAACCTGGTTCTGCAGGATTTATGCCTACTTCTACTGTATAAACTAATGGAGGTGTTAACACCAAAACCGGACCAGTACTGTTTAACTCTACTATAACTGTTCTGTATAATGTGTCAGAGGTGTTTCCAGAATAATCTGTTACAAAATATTTGATATTGTATACACCAATATTGGCTGTATCAAGCGTTGAAATAGTTTGAACTCTATTGCTAATATTTCCTTCTATATTGTCAGTTGCAGTTACCCAAGGATCAACAAATAATTTATTGATTTCGGTTCTAACAATACTAGTACTAAAGGCAGAACCGTTGAAGTATAATGTTGGTTTTACTTCATCTTTCTTAATTGAAACATTAAAATCTTTGAACATTCCAATTACTGAATATACAGAGTTAAACTGTGTAGAATTTGCTAAATCTAATCCAACTCTCATTCTTGTATTTCCATAAGCTTGGTTAGCAGGAATAATAATGGTATCGGTTAATTGCGCATCACCATTGTTTATTTTGTTTAAAACTAACTCACTCGTTTCAAAATTTGCATTGTAGTTTTTATCAATCCAAACTTTATGGTCTAATGGCGAACCAGCTGATGGTCTATCCAATACCACAGCATATTTTCCACCACGGTACATGGTTCCTACTTGAGTAGTGTTATTAATGTATTGGAATGAAGGTGCTGTTGCGTTTGCAAAAGTACTGTCTATTCCCGCCATTCTTATTCTTCTTATTCCCATGGTTGCATCTGCAATGGTGGAGAAAACTGTTCCTGTTCCAGGTGTTTGATAAGCACTAACATTGATAAATGCTACTTTGGTAACAGAGTCAATTCCAAATGCATTGGTAGTTGTTAACCTAATGGTATAAGGAACTGGACTTGTTAAACGCACCATTGGGCTTTGACTAGTTGCTGTTGTTCCATTTAAATACTGAACTGCTCCTGGTATAAATGTCCATCTCCATCCCGCAACTCCGTTAGCAGTTTGGTCTATCATGTTAAATGTATCGGTGTTAAATCCTAAAAACTTATCTGCTGTAAAACGTGCAATTGGTGGACGATTTACTGGTAAAAATGCTACTTGTTTGCACGATGTGTCTGAACCAACACAGTTATAAGTTACAATACAAATATTTTTTAAAGTTGGTACTGTAATTAAAAAAGTACGTGTTGGACTAGATGTGGTTGAATCATAAATTCCGTTTCCATCTGTATCCCAACTGTATTTCATTAGTTTACCAGTCGATTTATTTTTATAGGTTATCAATTGGTTTGAATAAACTGTATCCGAAATATCAATTCTTGAAATTGGTTTTGGATAACTTGCAGGAGTTGCTTTCCATCTAATAATAAACGATGCTGAATCGTAGTTTGATGGCAATGCACCAGTTCCTGGTTTGTATTTAAAGCTGATTGAACTTCCTCCTTTGATGGTTGATTGGGCAGTAGTTAAAGGAATTTGTCCTGATGAACTTGCGCCAATGGCAGTAATTCTTGGAGATGAAGTGGTTGGGCCATTGAATATTTCAATACTATCTGTTGGCCACATTTTTATTCTTTCTACATATAATGTAATGGAGTCGGCACAAGGTGCAATGGTAAATCCAGGGCAGTTACTTGGCCAGCTGCTACGCGCATAAGTTTGGTAAGGACCACTGATTCCGTATAAAAATCCTTCGTCTTTTGTGCTTACAAATCCGCCTGAACCAGAGCACATGTAATTTCCTTCTACTACTTTTATGTAATCAGATTTACAAATAGAATCCATGCCTCGTAAATTCCATACACGCAAACAAACTTTAAATTGACCTGGGTCAAAAGCTGCTAGTCGTGGACTTGCCACGTTTTGTCCTGGTTGGCCAGTTCCTGTTATAAAATAATTGGCTATTCCATTACTTGGATCAGTGATACAACTGATACAAGGTGGATCTATTGTCCAATCCCATTGGGTTGGCCCGTTACTCGATAAATCAATAAATGGTGCTTCTTCAGTTATACCCATGATTCGTTTAAAGGTAATAAAATCGGCTCGAGGTGCTTGACTTGGCGTGTCTACGTATATGTATTTATAAATTGAATCTCGTAATGAATCTCTTTTTAAATTATTTACAGCTAATAATTTTACTAATTTTAAACCTGGAGAAGTAAATGTATAAGTAATGTTGTTATAATATTTAGCTGTATCAATATAA
>CAISTO010000221.1 GCA_903888395.1 uncultured Bacteroidota bacterium
CCAATTGTTTTTCTATTCTTTTAAAATTATACAATTCATATAAGTGAATAGCAGCTTCCATTTCAGGAAACGATTCAAGGTATAAATGTGTGTAACCAAATTGCTTGGCAAGCTCCTCACATTGCTGAATTAATATTTTCCCATATCCATTTCCTTGGGCTTTTTCATTTAAGAAAAACCTTACTAATTCCGCATGTTTATTAGGCAATCCGTTTGTAGGATAAATGCAACAACCGCCCATTACCTCGCCAGCTATTTCCAAAACTATATAGTAGGAGTTTGGAGTGCTAAACAATTGAAACAAATGATCGGTGGTAGGGTCGGAGTGAGCAGTGCCAACGGTAGGTAAATTAAAAGCTTCTATGCCGCTTCTGATTATTTTTGCTAGCGCAAAATTGTCACTTGGTTTTATACTTCTATATAAGGTGGTCATGTTTAATTTTAAGCAATATTGGTTGCTGTGCAATCATAATTAATTTATACAATATAAATAGCAGTACTTTTAATATCGTGTCAAACTTTAAACTTCCTCACTTCTCAGTGCTCACATCTCAGCGCTCATTTCATACTTCATACTTTAACCATAAAACACTAATTTTACCGCATGGAAAACGAAGATGCAAAACCACCTCGCAGGGTAAGATATACAGGAAAGAATCCTAAATCATTTAATGAAAAGTATAAGGAATTACAACCTGAAAAATATGCCAAAGACATTGAAAAAATAATGCTCAAAGGCAATACTCCTGCGGGCATGCATCGTTCTATTTGTGTAAATGAAATATTAGAAATTTTACAAATTACTCCTGGTCAAGTGGGTTTAGATGCTACGCTTGGTTATGGCGGACATAGCCACGAAATGTTAAAATGTTTAACGCCTGGAGGGAAACTTTTTGCCACCGATGTAGATCCTTTTGAATTGCCAAAAACCACAGAAAGATTAGCTAATTTGGGTTTTGGAACTGATGTTTTCTTTCCAAGAAAAATGAATTTTTCAAACATTGATTTAATCGTTCATGAAGCAGGTTTATTAAACTTTGTATTGGCCGATTTAGGCGTTTCATCCATGCAAATAGATAATCCTGATAGGGGTTTTTCGTTAAAAGTAGAAGGCCCTTTAGACTTAAGGTTAAATCCCAAAAGTGGCAAGTCGGCAGCAGCATTTTTAAAAACAGTTTCTGAAGAAGAATTGGAAGAAATATTAATAGAAAATGCCGATGAGCCTTATGCTTCATACATTGCCGAGGCAATAGTAAAAAGTATCAAAAAAGGAAGATTGGTAGAAACCACTGCTCAGTTAAAAGATATCATTAAAGAAACACTCGATTTTTTGCCTGCAAACGATAAAATAGATAGAATCAAAAAATCGTGTCAGCGAACATTCCAAGCATTGCGAATAGCAGTCAATGATGAATTTGGCGTGTTAGATAAATTTTTAGAAAAACTTCCCGATGCGTTGGTGTCAGGAGGCAAAGTAGCCATTATTTCGTTCCATTCTGGCGAGGATAGAAGAGTAAAAAAAGCTTTTCAAAGTTTGAACCGACAAGGCATTTACAGCAGTGTAGCACCCGATCCAATTAGACCAACTCCACAAGAAGTAGGAAGTAACCCAAGAGCACGCTCCGCCAAGTTACGTTGGGCCATTAAAGCCTAAAAATAACTAAATAATAGTCAATTCCTACCTATTTTTAGGTATATTTGTTTAAAATAATTACCC
>CAISTO010000222.1 GCA_903888395.1 uncultured Bacteroidota bacterium
ACAAAAAGCAAAATATATGTTGCGTTTTTTAAACATAAATCTATATTTGCACTCCCCAAAACAATGGAGGCATAGCTCAGCTGGTTCAGAGCATCTGCCTTACAAGCAGAGGGTCACAGGTTCGAATCCTGTTGCCTCCACACTTAAAATCAAGGGTTTCAGAAGTTAAAATTCTGAAACCCTTTTTTATTTGCAAAAAATTTGCAATTTAATTAGGGTAATACTGGACAATAAAAGAAAGATTAGGAAAGAAAAAACTGTTCACTCTTTATAGTTAATTAGTTTTCTGATGAGGTTAGTGATAAACTATGTTGATTTTTGTTTTCCTTGCATTTTAACAAACATTTCAAACTCAATTATTAAATCACTCAATTTAAATTCAAATGCTTCTGCAAGGTTCTGAACCCAAAAAAGAGTAGGTGTAATTAAACCACGTTCAAGCCGAGAAATATTCTGGAAATTATTACCCATTAAATCTGCCAAATCTGATTGGGACATATTTTTTTGTGCCCTTTTAAATTTAACAAATTCACCAAACAAAATGTTATAGCGTTGTTTTTCCATTTATGCCAAACAATAAAGAGCAATAAATTATTTGCATACTAACCATATATGGTTATATTTGCATAAACATAAATCAATGGTATGTCAATCATTATAAATAAACCAATTATGAAAAAACTACTTTACACAACAATTGCAATTCTAGGATTTGCAAATTTAACAATGGCCCAAGTGCCAAGCTATGTGCCAACAAATGGATTAGTTGGTTACTGGCCTTTTAATGGCAATGCAAATGATGAAAGTGGCAATGGGAATAATGGAACAGTTAATGGCGCTGTTTTAGTTAGTGACAGAAAAGGTGCTTCTAACAAAGCGTATAGTTTTGATGGCAATTCAGATTATATTGATTGCGGGAATTCAACGGGTTTAAATATAGTTGGAGATATAACAATTTCTGTTTGGATACTTGCCAATAACTTAAGTGGAGACCATGGAATTGTAAGTAAAATGAATACTAGTAATCAACCAACATACGACTTGATTACAAGCGGAAATCAAATTAGATGGGGCACTACGAATGGGATGTTCCAGTTCTCAAATGGTATTTTGACTAATACATGGATTAATGTAACCGCAATTTTTGATAGACAAAAACAAACAAAATATTTATTTATCAATGGTGAATTTGAATCGGAAATCGCTACAAATAATTCAAATATACCTATCAATAATGACAATCTGTTTATCGGTGCGCATCAACCTGCAAATGTTAGTTCTTGGTCATGGTATGGAATTATAGATGATGTTTGTATTTGGAATAGAACTTTAACTTCTAATGAAGTAAAAAACTTGTTCTTAAATTGCAACAAAACAATTATTCAACAACCTATGAATCAAGGTATGTTTTTAGGTAATGCAAAATTTTCTTGTCTTACAAATGATACATTGGTAAATTACCAATGGCAAAGTGACCTTGGGATGGGTTGGAATAATTTAAGTAATGCTGGTCAATACAGTGGAACGAGAACTAACTCACTGGAAGTTACAAA
>CAISTO010000223.1 GCA_903888395.1 uncultured Bacteroidota bacterium
CTAATATCCAAATATTTCCTTCATTTTAGCATCCAAAGCATCACCGCGAAGTTTGGTTGCAATAATTTTTCCTTCTTTGTCTATTAGAACAGTATGGGGAATTGATTCAAAATTATAGATTTTCAATAAAGGCGTATTCCATTGCAACAAATCGCTTACATGATACCAAGTTAGCTTGTCGGCATTAATGGCAGCTACCCATTTTTCACGGTTATTATCTAAACTTACTCCTAATATTTCAAAACCTTTGTCGTGGTATTTATTATACATTGCTACCACTCTTGGATTGTCTTTTCTGCATGGCCCGCACCAGCTTGCCCAAAAATCAATCATTACAATTTTACCGCGCAAACTGCTTAAAGCAAATTCTTTTCCATATGGATCATTTAGTTTAATTTCTGGAGCTAAACTTCCTGCAGCAGTATTTGCCATACTTTGAACCCTATTGTGCAACACCATCGCATATTTTGAGTTCTGATATTTTGAAAATAATTTTTTATCAATTGCATTTAAAAATGCAAAATCTGCTTCTGGCATCATAAAATTTGCTGCAAAAAATGGTACAATGTTATTCATTTTCTCCGTTGCATTTCTCAATTGAACTTCATTATTTCTAGTAATGCTATCAAACTCTTTTCTGATTCTTTCTTGATCAGCTAAAGGTGGCATTTCTTTGCCATAAATTGCTCCATACTTTTCCTCTAATTTACGCAACTCCATTGAGCTATTGGCGTTGATCGACATGAGTTTTTTAATGTCGTTGCTTTCTACAGAATTTTTCACTGTATAATTGTCAATATTATCAGCATCAATGTTTAACTCAATATTGCTATTGCTATCAATCATGGTAATGATATCGCCTTTTGGTAAACGAATGATACAAAAAGTTTGCTGACTCACTTTTCCATTTAATTCAAAAGTTCCGTCTTCCAAAATCACGGAACTGTCTAATAACAATAAACCGGTATTGGTAATTTCTTGAATATTGATGCTGCCTTTAGCATTTTTAATAACACCCGTTACCGCAAATCCACTTTTAGCAGGATTGTCTTTATTAATTGAATTGCCACAGGCAACAAAGCTGCTTAATAATAAAATAAAAAATAAGTTTTTCATGTTTTTGTTATTGTTTGTCTAATGATTCTTTTACTAATTTACTGGCTATTTTAGGATCCGCTTTTCCTTTGCTCAATTTCATTACATCGCCCATGAACATGCCCACTAAGCTCTGTTTACCCGCTTTGTATTCAGCTACTTTTGCAGGGTTTGCAGCAATGGCTTCATCTATCCATTTTTGTAATTCATCGCTATTACTTTCTTGAATTAAGTTCAGTTGCTTTGCAATATTTTCAGCACTTTCATGGGTATTTTCTACCATTGACAAAAATACTTTTTGCGCAGCAGAGCTACTTACTTTTCCATCATCAATTAAAGCAATGATTTCAGCAATTTGTTTTGGTTTTAAAATAAAATCTTCCATATTAACAGCTTGCTCGTTCAAATAACCTTTAACGGCAGTCATTAACCAATTTGCTGCGGCTTTTGTGTTTTTGGTAAACTGTAAAATTTCCTCAAAATAAGCTGCTACTTCTTTGCTTTCTGTTAACACATTGGCATCGTAATCATTTAAGCCTAATTCTTTGGTATATTTTTCAAACAATGCTTTTGGCAAAGCTGGCATTTGTAATTTTATTTCATCTACAAACTCTTGCGTAACACGCAAAGGTGGTAAATCTGGCTCTGGAAAATAACGGTAATCTGCCGCGCCTTCTTTGCTACGCAAGGTAATTGTAATTCCTTTTTGTGCATCAAAAGTACGTGTTTCTTGAACAATGGTTTCACCGGCTTCTATGGCTTCAATTTGGCGTTTTACTTCAAAATCAATGGAGCGTTCTACATTCTTGAACGAATTCATGTTTTTTACTTCCACCTTTGTTCCAAAAACCTTGCTACCTTTTAACATCACCGAAACATTGGCATCGCAACGCAAACTTCCTTCTTCCATGTTTCCATCACAAATGTCAAGGTATTTAACTAATTTTTTTATTTCTGTTAAATATTGGTATGCCTCCTCCCCTGTTTTTATATCGGGCTCCGATACTATTTCAATTAAAGGAACTCCAGCACGATTTAAGTCAATTAAAGTATCGTACACATCTTGGTCGTGCATACTTTTACCTGAATCTTCTTCCATGTGAATTCTGGTAATTCCAATTTTTTTAGCAGGTTTATCTTTTAGTTTTATCTCCAAAAATCCATCGGTACAAATGGGAGTTTTGTCTTGCGTAATTTGATATCCTTTAGGCAAATCGGCATAAAAATAGTTTTTACGTGCATAATGTTGCCATTCGGCAATGTGGCAATTACAAGCCAATCCCATTTTTACAGCATATTTTACTACCTCTATATTATGCTTTGGCAAAGTTCCCGGATGACCTAAACTGATAGGACTAACTTGTGTATTTGGATGAGATCCGTATTCATATTCATCGGCACAATATGCTTTACTTTTAGTAAGCATTTGTGTGTGAACTTCAAGACCTATCACTGTTTCGTATTTGTCGTAAATTGATTCGCTCATTTTTTCAGGAGCGCAAAATAAGGTTTTTTGTTTAATTGAAATATGAGAAAATAAACTATTTTTTAATTTACTCGTAATTGCTCCCAATTTGAATTGGATCATTCGTTTTATTTTCTAATATAATATGTTAATCGCAAGTCGGTAAAATTAGGTGCAGTGGTGTGAGCTAGCACACTGAATCCTATTGACAAGTGAGCATTTGTATAGTAACTTACCCCTATTCTTTGGTACAAAGTATTAAAGTATTTTGTATCGTTAAATAGATAACATCCTATTTGTTGATTTACCGAAAATTTGCCAAACAAAAATTCATGTCCAAGCAATAAACCAACACGCATGCTACTTTTATTTAGTTGATCTCTTTGTAATCGAGCTTGTGTAACTTGATCAGCAATTATTTCAATTCCACCCGTTAAGGCATTGATGCTACTAACTTGTTTGCTGTAATTTGCCATGGCCCCAAAAATAAAATACCTCGTTAAATCATTTGCTGCAATGTTTTTATTACTTGCATATAAACCAACATCTAATCTGTTTTTCAGTATAAGTTTCTCTGGTTTTCTAGTAAATTTCTCTAAACGATTGTCAATTGGATTATAGCTCAATCTTGCATTAAGCGCAGCCATGTTTATTCCCTTATTAGGTTCTTGCGTGCCACCATTTGATATATGAATAAACTTAGCCAATAGGCTCAATTGAAAGTTTGTATTCAATGGATACTCCAATCCTGCTCCAAAGGCCAAATATGCACTAATAGGCAAGCTGTAATATGAATTGGTTACATTATTATTTTTGTTATAAGGGTTACTTAAAAACGTTAAACCTAAGTTTGCGCTTCCTATCATTTTTAACTTTTCACCTAATTTTACTTGAGGTTCAAAAACATAAAAAATTGCCATCGATTGCCCCAATAATGCATTGTTGTAATTGAAATAGTTTATACCCATTCCTGAATTAAAATAACAAGCATTTTGCTGCCAACTATTTTCATCCCTGAGCTGTTTGGTATATTGTAATTCAATACCATAAGGATAGGAAACATTTAAATCGTTGGCGCTTTTATCAATTTTAAAAGTGCTGGCCGAAAATAAACTAGCGGTAAAATAGGGCAGTTTAGCTTGACTGTTATCTGTTTGCGCATTTACAGAAAATGGCCTTGATAGGATAAAAAAATATAAGCAATATTTTAAACTGTTGGTGAGGCTCATCATTTATAAAGCATCTACATCAATTTGAACAATGAGCTGACGGTATAATTTGTTTTCGTGAAGCTTTAATATTTGCTGTTTAATGAATTTCTTCAAAGAAACTAAGCGGGTATCGTTCCTGTCTATTTTTATCAAAAACTCTTTGATATAATAATTCCGTATTCTGCTCACATACGGATTTGCAGGCCCTAATAAATTATCGCCAAAGGCTGTAAATAATAGTAAATGCAATTGGTTAGCAGCATCCTC
>CAISTO010000224.1 GCA_903888395.1 uncultured Bacteroidota bacterium
AGTCTGAATTCTTGACGAAATAATTGTTTTGCTTCTTGCATGCTAAAAACCGCAATAAACATTTTTCCAATTTTTTTAGGCTCTGCAATTCTTATTAGAACATACATACAGAAAATTAAAAACAATATAACTATCTCCCAGTAACTTGGAGAATGGAAGTTTATAATTGGTTTTTCATGAATGGGTTTTAATGTATGCCCATAAAAAATAGATGTATTATCAGCACTTACAGCATTGCTATGGGCTGCAGAATCTTGTCTAATGGAGGATATAGTGTCTTGTTGTTCCAAAAAATTATTTAAAACGGATGCATTTAACTTTTTCTCCGATTTGATTCGTCAAATATAAAAATAGATATAGATATTTCCATTTTTATACGCTTCAAGCAAGCATATAAAATATTGCAAAAACAATATATTTTTCAAAAATGAATACCAAGAAAAATGAATAAGTAATCACTTCCTAAATTTAAATTCTAAATTTAAAGAAGTTGAACAGTTAAAAAGTCCGTCAAACTCTAAAAAAGGAACAAGTCTAATTTTTTACAAACTTACTTGTACTAGTTTTATTGCTAGATGATAAAGTCATATAATAATTGCCATTACTTAACTCAGCAATATCAATCGTTTTATTTATCAATTCAGTTTCAGTAATAGTTTTTACCAAACTACCATTGATGGAATAGATAAATCCCCTTTCAAAAACTGAAGGCGATGCGATATGCAAAACAGAAGAAGCAGGATTTGGAAATACAGAAATAAGAGTACTTGAAATCGCATCCTCATCAATACCCGTTGAATTTGCTAAATAAGTAACAGAGGATGTTTTAATAACGTCTCCACTTGCAGTTCCATTATCATTAGCGTAATTAAATGCACCATAAAAAGTTACAGTAGTTGCGGTTGCTGGCGCAATCCATTGAAATGTCCACGTTGCACTTGCGCCCGTTTTTTTTGGTGATTTTATGTATTTAGTTGAAACTGCAGTTCCAACTCCAGCAATCCAAGTTCCTAATCCAACATTTGAGGTTGCGGTTTGTGGTGTCATTTCAAAGCTATAAGCAGCAGCGCCAGACATTGTAACTGTAAAATTATAAGTTGTTCCTCCAATAAAACCTGATACGGGAATATCAGAAGAAATTACTCCAGTTGTTTGAGTAACTGCCGAACCACCATGACAACCTGCACAAGTTGCGCCTGCTGCATCAGCCGGAGCGCCTGCGTTAGCATTAGGAGGCGATGATGAGCTAGCATTTGTGGTATTTAAAGTTGAAACTAGAGCTATTGATAGAATTGTAATAACTGCTGATAATAATAAAATTTTTTTCATGATGATATTTTTGGATTTGTTGCGAAAATAGGTGTTTTAGCTTGTTATATAATAATTGTTTACTAAGTCAAAACATTATTTCACTCATTAAATTATTGCTTTTAAACGCTTACTGTAAATACTTTGTAATTAATTGTGGCAAGCCAAATTTATTTAAATCGGAGCGTTTAATTTTAATTAATGAACTTAATTTTAAAGGAGTTTTAATTTTCAACTCATAAAATGTCCCATATATATGTTGATGTGATAAAATATGTTTTTGTGTTTGTTTAATACAATTGACTTCAAAATCCTTCACTAATGAATTGAGTACTTCATTTTTTAGCATGACTTCAGCACCAGTTTCATTTTGAGTTTCTATTAAAAAAAACTCATATAAATTTTGCCAAATATCTTTTTCCGTTCTTTTTTGAATATAAATGGTGTCTTTATAATTAAAGATAAAATAATGTAAGTATCTGTTTTTTATTTTTATTTTTTTGTCTTTAACCGGAAGCAATTTCACGGTATCATTTTCAAAAGCTAAGCAGTTTTCTTGTAAAGGGCAGTCTTCACATTTTGGATTTTGAGGTTTGCACCATAGCGCACCAAATTCCATAATTGCACTATTGTGCAGTGCGGGTTGTTTTTTATTTAATAATTCATCTGCTAAAAACTGAAATTCTTTTTTTCCTTGTGAAGAGTTAATAGGGATTTCCATATTAAATAAACGCGATAAAACTCTGTAAACATTTCCATCAACTACAGCATGTGGCAAACCAAAAGCAAATGATGAAATAGCGGCGGCAGTATAATCGCCAACACCTTTTAATTCTTTTATAGTTTCATAAGTACTTGGAAATTTACCTTTGTAATTTGATTTAATAAATTTTGCAGAAGCATGTAAATTTCTTGCCCTTGAGTAATAACCCAAACCTTGCCATAATCTCATCACCTTATCTTCGGGAGCATTTGCTAAATCAATAACCGTAGCAAAGTTTTCAGTAAATTTTAAATAATAATTAAGCCCTTGTATAACTTGTGTTTGCTGCAATATAATTTCGGATAACCATATTTTGTAAGGATCATTTATATGACGCCAAGGTAAATCACGTTTGTTTTTTTTATACCAAGCAATTAGATTATTAGATATTGGATGCATTAATTAACCATATAATATTCTTAAATTTTCAACTACACTTTAACTGTCAAACTTTCAAAACCTGACAACTTTCTAACTTGTTTGTTAATCCTCTACTGCAAAAATTTTATTAATAGCCTCGATATTTTTTTCTTTAATAATTTTACGTTTCAAACTCATTTTAGGAGTTAACTCACCGCCTTCAATACTCCAATCTTTACTTAAAATAGCTACACGTTTTAATTGCTCATATGGCGCTAACGACTTATTAATTAATTTAATGTGCTCATTAATCAAACGCTTTAAATCTTCATGTCTGCTCATTTCTTCATTGGTTGTCCAATTAATAGAATGATCTTTACAATAGTCTTTAAAATTTACAAATGAAGGAACAATAATAGCCGACGCATGTTTTTGATTTTCGCCAACTACCATACTTTGTTCTACAAAACGGCATTCTTTAATTTTATTTTCAATCATTAAAGGAG
>CAISTO010000225.1 GCA_903888395.1 uncultured Bacteroidota bacterium
ATTATCATATATTTAAATAAATAATGTGCAATGGAAAGAAACAAATTTGCACATGAAATAAATTGGCAGTATCATTGCAGTGTTAAAAATGAGCAATAAATTACAAGATATAAAAATAAGCAAGCAAGATGAATTACATGAATTGCATTTGGCTATTGAAACATATATGGCAAATGGTAATTTTAAATTTTCTGTTCTTTTGAATTTGCATGCATACGAATTCAAAACAAAGTTAAGTGCTAAGCAATTGAATTACTATACCGCAAGTGGTATTATAGGAGGCGTTAGGTTAACATCACAAGGCAAGAGAAGATTCTCTTTCATAGACAGGATCATTGTTGATTTGATGATGCATTTGAAGGCTTTAAATTATTCAGATAATGATGCTAAAAGAGCAAAAGAAATATTACAAAAATTTGATTATACTAATCGTTACCAAGATGATGGGAAAATAGCATATGATCAGATTGATATTTTGGTATTAATGGCTGCTGCCACACTTGGAAAAAAGGACATTGTAATTACATGGAATAAGGAGAATGACAACCTTCAAGCATTTGTAAATACTAACCCAATCGAAGAGTCATTTAATATTTCAAAAACCATCAGAGATATACTTTTTGATAATGATGGAAAGCTCAATTTGGACAAAAAATCAGAACCATTTATTTATGATTTCTTTTACCGTGTTGATGAGCTTAGAGAAACTTTGAATTTCGATCAATTATGTCCAGAAAAATATGTCATTCTAAAAGAAATAAAAGGTTCAAATGCTTCTAGTTATTACGAGTTAAACGATATATCCAGGTTGAACATAGAACCATTTGATGTTCTTGAAAAAAAATATAATTACATCTATTTAAACCATTCAAATAGTTTATTTGGTATAAATATTAATTACTTGGGAGAGGTATCAAAAGCTCACTCAAATGATGAAAAATTAATAAATGAATTAGAGTTTCTGCTCGATAAAATAAGGAACTCTTTAAAATAGTGCTTTGATTTGTTTTTGATTTGACAATTGAATGGAGGAAAGCATTTTATACAATGCTTTCCCAATTCAAATCCTTTAAAATTTATTGGTAAAAAAAAGAACACAATCATGTGGATGTCCAAGCTACGTCCAATTTAAACTGTAAAAAAAAACAACATATATGAATATTAAAAATTCACAAACAAAAGTATGGTTTGTAGCTGAGGCTAATCAAATCGAAACAATTATGAATGAGGGTATTAAAGCAGATCCCTCAAATTGTTACATTCAGTTAATTACTAAACTAGAATATGTGAGAAGATTTGAAGATGAAGATTTTGAAATTTACGCACCTGACATATTTGCATTTTTATATGCAAATACACCTTCAAAGAAGTATGCATTATTTGAAATAGATATTAATGGTATAAGAGGTGCTTTAGTTAAAGTCAACGATGACTGTCTTAATGGTTTTATTTCAGAAAATTTTAAAAGAGTTTGCCAATATTTAATTAAGCCAGAATTCATAACTCATTTCGAAATAAAAGAATTCGATTTAAAAAGAATAACTGATTACAGTTTCTCTCAGTTAATTCATTTAGTATACAATGATCAAAAATCAAATGAAATAGAATTAAATACTGATTCTAAACGCAGAAGATATATAACTTTAAGAAATAAATTTCAAGCTGAACGTTTTGCCTCAATGGAATTGCTTGGAATTATTTTTGATAACCATGTGAAATAAATACCGATAAAAATAACTTTTGAATTTGATTTAATATAAAAATGAATGAAACATAGTAATATGAATATTCAATTTTGACTTAAAAAAAAGGAATTAAAAAATCAAATTTTGAATATCATAAATAAAATGAGAAATACAGAACCAAAATTAAACAAGGGAAAAAAACCTCAATTCATTCCAAAAGGGTCGAGTTTAGAGAAGGAGTGGGCTAAGAACATTTGGTATGTTGGATATTCTTTCAATGGGAAACAATACCGAATCAAGCAAGATATAAATAGGATTACAGACTATAAAGAAAAGCTATTCTACGCAGATATGTTAATTCAGTCCTTAAAGGTTAGCTTTGAGAATGGTTTCAATCCCGAAAACCCTGAAGCGTTTATTAAATCAAAAATTCGTACTGATTTAATGATTGGTGAGGCGGTTGACATTTATTTAGCGGATTTGCAAACACACACCCGTTCCAAAACCCATCAAAGCTATCAAAGTAAACTTAGGTACTTTGTAGATGAAAATGTTTCTAAACAGCTAAATGAAATAGATTCTAATGAATTGAAAAGATTCATTAGGAATAGAATCAATAAGGTTCAAAATATTAAGATCCATAGAGAAGGTAAAACTTTTGAGTTAGACAGAAAAATAGCATGGACAAACAATACAGTTCGG
>CAISTO010000226.1 GCA_903888395.1 uncultured Bacteroidota bacterium
ATAAATAATACATCACCTATACTTAATGAAAATACAGTAAATCAAGTTGTGATAAATGAAAATCCCGTAAATGCAATTACAGTAAATAATATTCAAAATATCCAAGATGAATTAAATAAAAATAATATTAAAAAATTACTTAAAAATACATTTGACCAATGTTTAGATATTTTAAGAGTTGAGGGACTAACTGGAGATAAAGCATTGCGGAATATGTCATTTTTATTAATATTAAAATTAATTGAGCCACGATTTGGTAAGGAAATTGACATTGACACTTATGCGTATAATTTTCATATTGATGATGAAGATATTGAATTACATAAAACTAAATTATTAAAAATAGTTAGATTTAGTAATTTAGCCGATGAAAAAGTAGATAATATTCCTACTAATATTAAGGTTTTATGGGACGATATTTTAGCAGTTCATCCAACAACCAAAAGTATATTTTTAAAAGGAAAGGGGTTTGATATACAATATCAAACAACATATAAAAAATTAATTAATAAATTACATTCCCTTGATTTATCAAATACTGAATATGATATATTAGGCGAGGCTTATGAAGATGTAATTAAAGATGTAATGACATGTGGAATATTAGGTCAATTCTTTACACCTCCTACGGTTAAAAAAATGATGATAGATTTAATTAACCCGCAATTACACGATGATGGAAAAATAGATACTTGCTGCGATCCAACTATGGGAACTGGTGGTTTCTTGATTACATATTTACAAAATATATTAAAACAGTCAAAAATTAAAAATATTAAACTTGATTGGGACTTTATTAAAACAGAAGGTTTATATGGTAAAGAATTAGAACCAGACACATATCAATTAGCGGTTTCAAATATGTTAATTACATCAGGACATATGTTTGAAAACTTAGATAAGGGTGATAGTATTCGCGAACCCATTGCAAAAAAGTTTGATAATATTCTTGCAAATCCTCCATTTGGCATTAAAGGACTAAAGTATGATGAATTTCAAAGTGACTTAAAAAAAAAATATACTCCAATTAAAACAGATAATGCTGTGAGCTTGTTTATTCAAGCAATTATTTATATGCTAAAAATCGAAGGTAAATGTGCAGTTATATTACCATATGAAGGTCAAGATTTATTTTCAAAAACAAATACTACATTAGTTGTAATTAGAGAATATCTAGTAAAAACTTGTGATTTAAAAAAAATAATTTGTTTACCATCAGGTATATTTACAAACACAACTATAAAAACTTGTATATTTTACTTTATTAAAAAAGTAGAAGGTTCTGATATTTTAGAAACTGAAATTATTACTGGTAAAAAAACTAAAAAAGAAAAGGGTAGAAATTACAAATTTCCAGAAACATACCAAACAACAAATGTTAAATTTTATGAAACTACACGTATTAATGTGGGTAAAGAAAATGAAGAACTAATAAAATATCTTTTAGTTGAAGTTCCTATTGAAACAATTGCGAATAATTCATATTCACTTAATTATGCCGAATATATGGAAACTAAAGAAGAAACATATTCTGAAGGAGTTGTGGTAAAAACACTCGGAGAAGTTTGTAAGTTTGATATAGGTGGAACCCCTTCAAGAAATAAAAATGAATATTATGAAAATGGAAAAAATTTATGGGTTTCTGTAAGAGAATTAAATGGCGGATATATTTATGATACAAAAGAAAAAATAACAGATTTAGGAATTCAAAAGAGTAGCGTAAAGTTATTTGCTAAAGATACTATATTATTCTCATTTAAATTAAGTATTGGTAAAACGGCTATTGTAGGTAATCCATTATATACAAATGAAGCGATTGCCGGAATATTAAGTAGAAATACTGATTTATTGATTAATAAATATTTATATTACTATTTAACAATAAATGACTTTTCAAAAATCGGGTCTGGTATAATTGGTAATGGTTCATTAAATAAGAAATCATTAGAACAAATAAAAATCCCAATTCCCCCACTTGATCGCCAAAAAGAAATCGTTAAGTATTTAGATTTTATTTATGAAAAAGCAAACAAAACAAGTAATGAGAAAATTGCAGAATTAAAGCAACTGAACGAGTTTTGTTTGAGTAATCAAAAAAAGTTTGGTGATAATGAGTTGAAAACAATTGGTGAATTATTTAAATTTGAAACTGGAAAAAATAAAGCATCAGAATGTGATAATAACGGCAATTATATGTTTATTACTAATGCTAACAACAAAACTCATTCTACATATTCCATTGATGGTGAAAACTTATTTATTTGTAAAATAAATGCAAGTAAAGTTGTTTTTAAAACAAAAATAAAATACTATAATGGAAAATGTTGTTATTCGTCATTGATGTCAAGACTTAACCCAATTATAGAAAATATTTCACTTAAATACTATTATTACTATTTCAATAGCATTATTACACAAATAGAGTTCTTCAATAAAGGTGTTGCTAATAAAACTCTTGATATTGAATTATTATCATCTAATTTAAAAATACCAGTTCCATCAATTGAACGCCAAAAAGAAATTGTTGAATATTGTGAGAATAACGATATCATCATAAAACAATTAGAACAAGAAATTGAAAATAATAAAAAAGTAGCACATCAATTTATTACAAGTATTGTAAAATCCCAAAATCAAGATGATACGGATGAAATCCAAGATGATACGGATGAAATCCAAGATGATACGGATGAAATCCAAGATGATACGGATGAAATCCAAGATAATACGGATGAAATCCAAGATGATACGGATGAAATCTAAGATGATACGGATGAAATCTAAGATGAATCAATATCGAATTAATTCAATAAAAAAATATATAACAAAAAAAATATATTATTTTTTTCCTTATTTTCTTTTTTTTTGTATTACATCGGTATACCGATATATATATCAATACGGTATACCGATATTTCTTATAGGTATGTGAAACAGAAAACTTTTATAAATGCTCTGTATTGGGAAAAGACATTAATGTGTATTTTTGATTAATCAATAGATGAATCGGATTTTTATGGTCTTTTATCTTTTCTTTTTCTTTTTTAATTACGGTAATAGAACAGTTTTTGCCTTTAGTTTGGTCCCCTTTAGTAATATTCATAATATTCATTACACATATAATTATATTTGCAATAATGCCTGAATGTGTTACTAAAACTACATTAGGTTTATCCATTGGTAATTCATTAAAAAATTCGGTA
>CAISTO010000227.1 GCA_903888395.1 uncultured Bacteroidota bacterium
AAATTCTTAATAGATTTCTTACTATAAAATTTCTTGGTTAATTTTTCCATCTTGTCAGGATATGATGGAAGAAAATCCATATTCAACATTAAATAATCATAGTCAGCACATTTATCTGCTAACTCTTCTTCGGTCATAGATTTGACCTGAACATAATCCAAATCGCAAATAGATTTAAGCTCCCTTAAATCTTCTTCCCTGATACCCCAAAGACCCTTGGCCTCTTTGTCGCCAGCTTCAACTTCAATTAATAATACTCTAGGCTTTTCAACCTGAGATAATCTTTTCATAATTAATACCAAAGAATCAGCTTCGCCGAACATACCTCTAGAATCAAATTGATCTGCGATATTACCGAGCGATGAAATTATATATTTTTTATCCATAAGAAAAGGCCTCTTATATTTTCTTTTAATAAATTAATTATATATATCCTACAATAATTTCAGCCCAACAAAATAACAATTCACCATCTTAAAAATAAAACAATAAACACTATAATAATAGAGGAAAATAATATGGCAAAATACAAACATTCTTTCTGGCGATACATCCCAAGCAATAATAATAAAAAATCAGGATTTAAATATGTAGAATCAATTGAAACAGATACAGAAGATATTCCAGATTTACATGACTATTATTGCATAGACCATATGACTAATTTAGAAACAGGACAAATGAGGGTCAAAAATCACTCAGCTCCAGGATATTGTGTATCTAAATATATTGGTATATCCCTTGAATTACCACCTGTAGAAAAATCAAATAAACAAGAAATCTATATGGTAATACATAAATCAATTGATAAAATTGAATTCGATCAATTCCTAGAACCAAAAGATAAAAGATATACACAAGAAGAATGGGAATTTATCCTCAAAATTATTGAAGATAAATTCAATACAGCCAAAGATTTAATGAAACAAGGCACAGCCCCAATATTCAAAACTAAGGTGGAATTTAGAGCATTTTCGCTCGGAAGAAAAGCATTCTTCCTATACCATATTGTAAGCAATTATAAATTCATACATCTGATACAAAAATTAAATATAGGATACACAACTTGAAAATAAAATTACTTTTATTAATATCTCTATTAGCAACACCATCACTTGCACAAGATGGATCTATCAACCTATACCAAAATCTTTGCAAATCTTGCCACCAATCAAAAGAAGAACTATTTACAAATAAAAATATTAATAATAAATTTTTCAATCAAACTATTTACAAAATGTTCACAACATATTCCAATTACAAACCAACAAAACAACAATTGGAGAATATGAAACTTCTCGCCAAAGCCACAGCAAATAAAAAATTATATATAGAAATAATAAACACTGGCAAAGAAATCATAGGCGAAACTAATAGCTACATTACAATTAAATCAAATGGAAAAATCGCCCGAACAAACAGCAATTTCAAAATACCAAATAAACCATTCACTGTGGAACACAATAATAAAATTTATAAATTTAATAATAAAACTGGAACATATATAAAATAAAATATATTAAAAATCATTATGGAAAAATATCAACAATGGGAAGAAGATCTCAAACAAGCAAAACAAATTACAAATCAATATGCCAAATCCTATAGCGCAGGAATAAGACTATTCCCCAAAGATATTAGAAATGCAACATACGCATTATACCTATTTGTAAGATTACCAGACAATATAATTGATGAAACAAATCTATCAGAAGCAGATGCTAAAATAGAATTAACAAATTGGATTAATAATTGGAATCATTATTATTATCATAACACATTCCCAAACCCAGCCTTCAGACTTATGAAGCAAACAATGATAGATTTTAATATACCAAAATATCTATTAGATGAATTCTTCCAATCTATGATGGCAGATACAAATAAAAATAGATATGATTCATACCAAGAACTAAAAGATTATATGCATGGAAGTGCTGAGGTAATTGGTGAAATAATGGCTATCATCCTGGGTGCTGATAAAAAAGACCTACCAGCAGCAAGAGCTCTCGGAGAAGCTTTCCAATTAACAAATTTCCTTAGAGATATTAAAGAAGATTATAATCAGAGAAATAGAATATATA
>CAISTO010000228.1 GCA_903888395.1 uncultured Bacteroidota bacterium
AAAAAAAAATTATGTTAAAATAGAATCAATAAAAAAATCATGTGTAATTGTGAAATATTTCAATAAAAAATGTACATGATTTAATCAAAAGTATTATTGTTGCACGCAATTTATATTAAACAATAAATGAGTGCTGAAAACATGTACGAAAACATATTAACCGAACTAAAAAACAATATTTTTTACATTACAATTAACCGTGAGGTAAAATTAAATGCTTTAAATATTCAAACACTTTCCGAAATTAAAAATGCTATATTAAGCATCTATGATAATGGCGAAGTAAGAGGAGTAATTCTAACAGGTAGTGGTAAAAAAGCATTTGCTGCTGGTGCCGACATAGCTGAATTTGCTGATTTTAACGTAGAGCAAGGAACTAAATTAAGTGCAGATGGACACATCGTATTACGTGCCATTGAAAACTGTCCAAAGCCTGTAATTGCTGCGGTAAATGGATTTGCACTTGGTGGTGGAAATGAATTAGCCATGAGTTGCCACATGCGTGTAGCCGCTGAAAATGCTAAATTTGGACAACCAGAAGTTAACCTAGGACTTACTCCTGGTTATGCAGGAACACAACGTTTGCCTCAATTAATTGGCCGCGGAAAAGCATTAGAATATTTAATGACAGCCGATATCATAGACGCGCAAACTGCTTTAAGTTTAGGTTTGGTAAACCATGTAGTTCCTGCTGAAAATTTAATAGAAAAATGTGAAGAAATTTTAAATAAAATAAAAACTAAATCCCCTTTAGCCATTGCCAGTGTTATTCTTTGCGTAAATGCACATTACGAAAAACGTGCTGATGGAAATGAATTAGAAGTCAATGAATTTGGTAACTTTTTTGGTAGCGAAGATTTCATAGAAGGCACCAAAGCTTTTATGGAACGTAGGCCTGCAAATTTTAAAGGGAACTAAAATTATATTCAACAAAAAAGCCACTTTAAAGTGGCTTTTTTATTATGAAGTTTTCCAATACCACTCTTCAGTTTTTATTTCCGATTCTCTTTGGTACCAATAATCTTTGACTATTTTCAATTTTTACAGTTTAAAATTAAATTGTAAATTTGATGTGTAAGAGCGAAGAAAATTTAAAAATTTGTTCCCATACGGTGAAAAAACAATTTATTCACCGCAAATATGCGGTGAATAAATGATATATTTGCCGCAAATTAGTTTTAGAGAATGGCAAAATACATTTATGAGCATAAAAACTGGACAGCGTTTACTTGGCAAGAACAATCCATAAATTCTGTGTTTGGCGAAGTTCGCCTAATGCAAGGTAAAATCATTGGTCAAATGAATGCTTTGGGTTTTTCAACCAAAGAAGAAGCCACGCTTAATGCATTAACCTTAGACGTAGTAAAATCATCTGAAATAGAAGGCGAATTGCTTAACTACGACCAAGTGCGTTCATCTATAGCAAGGCGTTTGGGTATCAATACCGCTGGACTTGAGCAGAGTAGCCGAAACATAGAAGGCATAGTAGAAATGATGCTTGATGCTACCCAAAGATACCAATTACCATTGACCGAAAAACGATTGTTTGGTTGGCACGCAGCACTTTTTCCTACTGGACACAGCGGTCCTTATGAAATAGAAGTTGGAAAATATCGTACAGGTAAAATGCAAATAGTTTCGGGTGCAATGGGTAAAGAAAAAGTGCATTACGAAGCTATAAAACCCGAATTGGTGAAAATAGAAATGGACAAGTTTTTAGATTGGTTTAACCATGACAATCGTCTTGATCCAGTTTTAAAAGCTGCCATCGCACACTTTTGGTTTATCATTATACATCCTTTTGATGATGGAAACGGTAGGATTGGCAGAGCAATAACTGATATGTTGCTAGCTCAAGCGGAAGGTAGTGGTGAACGTTTTTACAGTATGTCGAGTCAAATTTTATTGGAACGTAAACGCTATTACGAAATATTGCAAAAAGTACAACACAGTACAAGCGACATTACCGAATGGCTTGAATGGTTTTTAAATTGCCTAAAAAATGCAATGCTTGCCACCGAAAACACCACACAAAGAATATTACATAAAGCCCAATTTTGGAAGTTGCATGAACACACATCTTTGCATGAACGTCAACGCTTAATGCTCAACAAAATGATTGATGGTTTTGAAGGCAAATTGCAAACCTCAAAATGGGCAAAAATTACCAAAACATCTACCGACACTGCCTTACGAGATATCAAAGACTTAGTGAATAAAGGCATATTACAGCAAACAAACGAAGGAGGACGAAGTGCCAATTATGAATTAGTGGAGTTTAATTTAGAATAAACGTTCCTGTTTCATTATTCTATTATAACAATTTTATTAGGTTTTTTCAATTTTTGAAGTTTAAAAAAACAAGTGGTGCAAAATTGTAAAATGATCGCGTTTGGTATTCATTACCCCTTCCAATACCATTCTTCGGTTTTTATTTCAGTTTCTCTTTGGTACCAATAATCTTTGGTTACTACTTGTCCTGATTCTATTTTTAGTTCGCGGTTAAACACTGCGTTGACGGGGCTAAACGACACATCAGTTACGCCAACAGTAAAAGTGGTTGGTGTAGCAGGTTCAGCAATTTCGGGTACAGTTTCACCATCCGCAACGGCTGGTTTTGGTGCGGACTTTGGTGGCGGACTTGGAACTACTACCACCGTAAATTTATTTAATTCCAATAATTGTTTTAAAAAATCAACACGGGCTTGCGAGCAATTTTTTTCTACAATGGCACATTTTATTTCGCCAAGATCTTCAAAAGTATGTGTTGCATTTAGTGCCATTTCTTATTTAGTTTATTGGTTATTTATTTAGTTTTTTTCAAATTCATTTCGATAAGCTCAATGACCGCTCGATGGCTCAATGACCGTAAGCGGATGCTGAGCTTGTCGAAGCATTACATTAACGAGTTTATATAATCATATAATACGCTTGCAAATCCAGTGAATATAATGCCTGCCATACAGATGTATAATGCTATTTTTGAATATAAATTACTTTCTATTTTTTCAATGGGTGATTCGTTTTCATCTACAAAAATGGCTTTTACCACACGTAAATAATAATACAGTGAAACTACCATATTTAAAACCGCAATGATAATTAACACATAATTTCCTTTACTAGCTCCGGCAGTTACCAAAAACATTTTTCCAAAGAAACCCGCGGTAGGTGGAATTCCAGCCAATGAAAACAATGCAATGGTTATAATCCAACTCAATGTTTTATTGTTTTTATAAAATCCTTTAAAGTCACTGATATTTTCTTTTTCAGTTTGCGCAGCTACCAAAGCTATAACTCCAAATGCGCCTAAATTAGAGAAGATATAAACGATTAAAAAGTAAACGCTAGCACTTACTCCCATGGCAGTTCCCGATGAGATGCCTAATAGAATAAATCCAACTTGAGAGATAGATGAAAATGCTAAAAATCGTTTGATATTATTTTGTCTAATGGCAAAAAGATTTCCAATTGTAATGGTAAGAACAATGGTTAAAAACAACATATTGTACCAAACATTTGGTACGTTTTGAAACAAAGGATTCAACACTGATATGAAAACAAAAACCATGGCTGCTTTTGAAATTACCGATAAATAAGCAGTGACTGGAACGGGCGCACCTTCATAAACATCGGCTGTCCATAAATGAAATGGAACGGCTGAAAGTTTAAATGCAAATCCTGTAAACACAAATATTAATGCTAAAATTTGTAAAGGATTATTGGTAATTAAAGTTGGTAATTCAGCAAAATTTAAAGTGCCTGTTGTTCCATAAACCAATGAAATTCCAAACAACATAATACAAGAAGCAAAAGCCGATGAAAGTATCATTTTTACAGCTGCTTCCGATGATTTTATTTTTTCTAAATCAAAGTTTACAATGGCTGCTAACGGAATAGAAGCCAATTCTAATCCAAGGAAAAACATTAAGAAATTTCCGCTTGAAACCATGAAAAACATACCCAATAAAGTAGTCAATAGGAGTATGTAAAATTCTATAACATGCTTATGGTTTTTAAGCCATTCATAAGCTTGTAACGAAATAATAAGTGTTCCAAAATTAAGGATATTTTTTTCTAAAGAAATCAAACCATTGGTATGGTACATGTCGCTAAATAAAGTTCCTGTAGTATTGCCAATAAAGCCTAACAAAAAGTTGATGAGCAATAAAAAATTAGCCAAGTGAATGATTGAACTATTTTTGTTCATTCCATCCGAAACCTTTATAATTAACAGAATAAAGATGATGAACGTTAAGCTCAGTTCGGGTTTTAACAATATGAAAAAGTCTGTATTCATTTTAATTACCAATTGCTCCTCTCGCAATGTTTTCCATGATTATTTGTGTATCGGGTGAAATGATATTGATTAACCAAAATGGTGCTAATCCAATAGAAAGAATGGCAAATATTAACAATACTGAAGCCATTTTTTCGTTCCAAGTTGCATCTTTTAAATGATTGAAATGTTCGTTTTTTATTGGTCCCATAATGGCACTTCCTGCAGCGCGTAAAATATAAACAGCGGTTACCACAATAGATGCAGCGGCAAGTATGGTAGCTATTCTATGAAAAGCATCTGGTTGCTGCCAAGCGCCAACAAAAACTACCATTTCCGATACAAATCCGCTAAAGCCAGGTAAGCCTAATGAACATAAACCAGCAATAATAAATACCGAAGAAAGAAAAGGAATTGTTTTCAATAATCCGCCTAATTCTTTTATTTGTCGGGTATGTGTTCGTTCGTAAATCATGCCAATGGCACCAAAGAAAAGGGCTGTCATTAAACCATGAGAAACCATTTGCATCACGGCTCCAATCAAAGCGGTTTTGGTTAACATGCCAATTCCTAATAATATAAATCCACAATGACTTACCGATGAATAAGCATTGATATACTTCAAATCTTTTTGCATTAAAGTGGCAAAAGCACCATAAATAATGGCAATGGTTGCTAATAAAACTATGATCCAAGAATAATGTTGCGCAGCTTCAGGCATTAAATAAGTAGCTACTCTTAAACATCCGTAACCGCCTAATTTCATAGAGATTCCAGCTAAAAACATAGAAGCCGCAGTGGGTGCTGATGAATGTCCGTCAGGAACCCAAGTGTGAAAAGGAAACAATGCAGTAAATACACCAAAACCTACAAATAAGAACGGGAAAATAAATAATTGGGTTTCGTAAAGAATATGCATATGAGCAATTTTTAGTAAATCCCAAGTATGAACGCCACCACCTATATCAGTATTGAAATAAGTAGCTAATAAACCAATTAACACCAAAGCCGATCCGCCCATTAACATCAAAGCTAATTTCATGGCGCTGTATTCTTTTTTGCCGCTGCCCCAAATGGCTATCAATAAAAACTTTGGAATTACCGCTAATTCTAGGAAGAAGAACATGGTAAATAAATCCAATGAAATGAAGAATCCATAAGCCCCAACACTTAATAATAACAATAAAAAGAAAAACTCTTTGGTTAAAGTTTCTATTTTCCAAGAAATTAAAATCCCACAAGTAACTACAAATGCTGTTAGCATAATCATGATTACAGAAATACCATCAACGCCCACATAATATTCAATATTCATGGCACTGTACCAACTGTACCTAGCTTCAAAAAGCATTTGAGCAGTATTGCCCGCTGCACGTTCGCCATAGTATGAATACATAAGCAACGAAGCAATGGTTAGTTGAAGCAATGAACCAATTAAAGCGGTCCATTTTATCTGCGTTACGTTACGGCAAAACAATATTGCAAACGTAGTGAGCAGCGGAAAAATTACTAATATTGATAAATTCGTCATTCCTTAATTCTTTAGTTCCATAAATAAATAAACAACAACATAAACCCTAGCACTCCAACAAAAAAGTAACTTGCATATTGTTGCAATTTTCCTGACTGTAAACCTTTCATATTATCTGAAATTTGTGCTGTTGTATCAGCAAACAAATTCATTAAACCATCTACAATATTTTTGTCAATCCAAGCTGCGGGTTTCCCTATTAAATTGAAAATAACTTTTTGGGTAATGAATAAATACAATTCATCCATATAGAATTTTTTGTGAGCGGCTGTATATAATCCACCTAAAGAAGTGGCAATACTTTGTGGTTTATTATTTTCAGATTTGTATAAACTACTTGCCAATAAAATTCCTGCAACTGCTAAAGCAACTGGAGTTAAAGAAAACAAATAATCAATATGAGTTTCTAAAGCTAATCCATCGGAAGTAACCAATGATGCAATTGGGAAAAAACCTGCAAATACCGCAAAAACTGCCAAAATAATCAAAGGTATTTTCATACTTAAAGTTCCTTCTCCATGTCCGTTTTCATGCACATGACTTTCTTTGCTCCAGAAAATAGAGAAGTATAACCTGAACATATAAAATGCTGTTAAACCTGAAGTAAATAATGCTACAAAAAATACCATTTTATTGGAATGGAATGCTGCTAATAAAATTTCTTCTTTACTGAAAAATCCTGCAAAAGGAGGAATTCCCGCTATGGCTAAACAAGCAATTAAAAAAGTAATATGTGTAATAGGCATTAGTTTTCTCAACCCGCCCATGTCTTTCATTTCATTGCTATGCACCAAATGAATGACTGCACCAGCACCTAAAAACAATAATGATTTAAAGAATGCATGTGTGAACAAATGAAACATAGAAGCCATGTATCCCAAACCGCCTTCGCCACCATGTTTGGCAACGCCTAACGAGAACATCATGTATCCAATTTGCGACATGGTAGAATAAGCCAAAACTCTTTTTATATCGGTTTGTGTGCAAGCTATAATGGCGGCAAACAAAGCAGAAAATGCGCCCACATAAGTTACCACTGTTAAAGCAGCTGCATCAAAAGCGAAAATTGGGAATAAACGCGCTACTAAAAATACACCTGCAACTACCATGGTTGCCGCATGAATTAAAGCGGAAACAGGCGTTGGACCTTCCATGGCATCGGGTAACCAAATATGAAATGGAAACATAGCCGATTTACCAGCACCACCCAAAAACACCAAAACTAATCCCCAAGTTAATGCGCTAATTCCAATAAACGAAGCACCGGCAGCATTTACAAAATAAGGAGAAGAAGCATCGGTTAAGCGAGAAATCAAAGTTCCAAAATCTAAAGTTTCGGCACTGTAAGCTAAAATCAAAATGCCAATTAAAAAACCTAAGTCGGCAAAACGGGTAACAATGAATGCTTTTTTAGAAGCAGCCACGGCTGATGGTTTGTCGAAATAATAACCAATGAGTAAGAATGATGAAACGCCCACCAATTCCCAAAACATATAAATTTGAAAAATATTTGACGATAAAACCAAACCAAGCATGGAGAAAGTAAACAAAGCAAGAAATGCATAATAAGTAGCAAAACGTTCTTCGCCTTTCATGTATCCCAAACTAAAAATATGTACCATGAGTGAAACAAAAGTTACCACCACTATCATCATCATAGCAATAGGATCAAGCATAATTCCCATATCGATAGAAACCGCTGGTGTGAACTGAAGCCACGTATATTTTAAAGCAATAATGGGTTGGTAAATGCCATTTATTTTACCCGAAATAAAGAAATATTGGTAAGCAGTTACCAACGAAATAATGGTAGAAATGAGCAAGGAAATAGTTCCTATAATTCCAGCAAATGCACTTAAATATTTTCTGCCAAATAAACCTAAAACAACAAAGGTTGCTAGGGGTATAAGTGGAATTAATGCGATAGTATAGTTCGACATATCTTTAGTTAAAACTTCATCAAATCAGCATCGTTCACATCAATTGATTTGCTGCTACGATACAAGTGAATAATTATGGCAATGGCCACTGCAGCTTCAGCAGCAGCAATGGTGATAATAAAAATGGTAAAGAAAGTTCCGTCTAATTTACCCGCATGTAAAAATTTGTTGAAAGCAACAAAATTGATATTTACACTGTTCAAAATAAGTTCTATGGACATTAGCATAGTAACCATGTTTCTGCGAGTTAGGAAACCGTAAACGCCAATAAAAAATAAGATGGCGCTTAAAAATAAAATATGTGTTAAACCAATTTCGTTCATGCTTCTGTTTTTGGTTTTAAGGCAATTACAATTGATCCAATTAATGCGGCAAGTAATAACATACTTACTACTTCAAAAGGTAAAATAAATCCGTGTTCGGTGGTACTTAACATTTGTCGTCCAATGTTTTTAACTGTTGGTTCAATGGCGGTGTTTGTAGTGGCAACAAATGAATAATTATTGATTAATGAAATAACTATGGCACAAGCAAAAACTGCTGCCAAAGCTGAAACTATTACCGATATTAATTTGGGTTTCTCCATATCTTTTCCCGATGCGTGGGTTAAAAATATAGAGAATATGATGAGTACAACTATTCCACCTATATAAACTACTATTTGCACAGCAGCAATGAATTCATAGTTCAGGTAAAAGTATAATCCAGCTATTCCCATTAATGAAAATAGCAAATAAATAGCCGAACGGAATATTTTTTTGGCAGTAACTGCCAATATTCCTCCACCCAATATGATGGATGCTAAAATGTAAAATATAACTATTGATGCACTCATTTTATATTGTTTTTTTATTGAACATTGAATTCATTCATAATTCAACATTCATAATTCATAATTTTTATTCTACTCCTTGCATTAATTTAGAATCTGGTTGATTCAAAATTTTCTTCAATTGTTTTTTATCGTAAACACTGTGTTCAAAATTTTGGGCCATTACAATTGCATCTGACGGGCAAGCCACCACACATAAATTGCACATGGTGCATAAATCTAAGTGATAAACAAAAGCATCTATTCTTTTTTTCTTTTTACCATCTTCTAAAATTTCCTGCTTGGTAATAATTTTAATAGTTCCATTCGGACAAGCAATTTCGCAAGCTTGGCATCCAGTGCAACGGTGTTCGTTATTATCATCGTGAGGCATGACCACTTCACCTCTAAAACGATCGAACATTTTTAAAGTTGCTCTATTATCAGGATATTCTTCCGTTTTAATTTCATCGAGATGGGTAAAATAATATCCAGTCACTTTCATCCCTACCAGTAAGGATTTAATTGATTTGTATATGGTACCGAAATATTCTTTTAAAAACATCTTTTTTAGTTGTTAGTTATTAGTTGTCAGTTGATAGTTGTTAGTTTTTTTGTAATTATTATTTATCTTTTATCCGTTTCTTCTTTTTATCTGTAGGTAAAAAATTGTCATTTGATACCACTCTATTACCTGTCTTTGATTCGAGATCGCGTCTTGCTATGCCAGCCACATTACCACCTTGTTTAGCAGCAACTTTATTTTCTTTAAATCCTTTTGGATTCTTTACTTTTACTATAGCTGTTGTTGAAGCCTCTCCTAACATTGAAAAAATAAGTTCAAGGTCATTCATGTGGTCTCGTAAATTCTCACTTTTTAGTCCTTTTACTTTTTTATATTCCACTTGTTCTTTAACACCTCTATTTTTCCACTCATCGGTAAGTTCCTCACGAATGGCAATACTTCGCATTCGCTTTTCTATCCAGTCTTCAGGATAGCCTTTCATTTTGTATAGTTCCCTTGTCCTTAGCGTTGCTAACTCAGGGTTTTCAATTTCATCTAACCTATCTGAGCCAACTTGTGCCAACCAACGTTTAAAAGGTTCGGCTTTAGGTGATGGAATTGACTGAATTATGCGTAAAAGTCCTTGGGCATTGGCACAATTCATTTTTTGTTTACCTCCTGCTGTGTCCACCAAAAGGGAGGGGACAATTTGTCCCCACCCTTTGGAAAGTTCTTCATCACGTTTACGCATTTTCTTTACGTAGTCAGTAGGGTTTAGGGTGTCTGTTAATACTTTTACAACATCAGCTACCACAAAATACCACTTCTGTTCGGATTCTACCCAAACAGATCGTATTGCAGTACTTTCAAATAGTTTAATGTTGCTCATTTTGTGTCAAAATAATGTGATTTTTAGTTGTCAGTTATTTTATCATTCATACTTCATACTTCTAAAAGTGCCAACCCATGATGGCCATCACCGTTACCAGTATTACATTTACCATGCTTATTGGCAATAAATATTTCCATTCTAAAGTAAGTAATTGATCTACACGCAAACGTGGGAAAGTCCAACGAAATTGCATAATAATAAATATAATCAAAAAGGTTTTTGAAAAGAACCAAACAGATGATGGAATAAAATCCATGATATGATTAAAACCATCCAATCCACCAATATGAAAAGGCATCCAACCGCCTAAAAATAAAGTAGCTGCTACAGCTGAAACTACAAATAAATTAATGTATTCCGACAATAAAAACATGGCGAATTTCATTCCTGCATATTCTGTATGGAAACCACCTGTTAATTCTTGTTCTGCTTCGGCCATGTCAAATGGCGCACGATTAATTTCGGCAGTAGATGCAATAATAAAAATTACAAAAGAAATGATTACAGGGATATGTCCTTTAATAATCCACCAACCATTTTCTTGACTTCTAACAATATCGCCTAAACTTAAACTTCCACTTAATACAACTATTGAAATTAAAGATAATCCAACTGATAATTCATAACTCACTATTTGCGCACCACTGCGCATGGCACCAAGTAAAGAATACTTATTATTACTTGACCAACCAGCCATTAATATTCCAATTACGCCAAGCGATGAAACAGCCGAAACATAAAGCACACCAATATTGATATCATATAATTGAAAATCTTTTGCAAAAGCAATAGGCGCAATTACCATCATAGAGCCAATCACCATTATTACAGGAGCTAAATTAAACAAAAACTTATCTGCACTATCAGGAGTTAACCCTTCTTTCAATAATAATTTTAAGGTATCAGCTACAATTTGCATACTGCCTTTAGGTCCTACCCTATTGGGTCCTAAACGAATTTCCATAAATGCTGCAACTTTGCGCTCCATATAACCTAAAAAGAAACAAAGTACTACCAAAAAAGCAATCAGGCTAACACCTAAAATCACCATTTCGGTTACTTGAAGTAACAATGAATTTGTTATTAGTTCAGCAAGCAAATGATGTATATAAGTTGCCAAAGAAGAAAAGCTATAGGTTAATAAAATTTTCATCGGTCAATATCAGGAATTACTAAATCAATGGTTGACATAATCGCAACTAAATCTCCAATTTTACCTCCTTTTGCCATTAATGGCAATGCAGAAAGATTTGAAAAACCTGGTGAACGATACTTAATTCTGTATGGACTTGCAGCGCCATCACTTACTATAAAAACACCTAATTCGCCTCTTGGAGTTTCTACTCTTTGGTAAAATTCACCTTTAGGAAGTTTGATAACATTTTTTGTTTTTGCTTGAAATTCACCTTCAGGAATATTGTCGATTAATTGTTCAATAATAAAAACTGACTGTTTCATTTCGTGCATTCTAATCATATACCTTGCATAGCAATCGCCACCAGTTCCTAATATTTCATCAAACTGAACTTGATCGTATGCTGAATAAGGAATTAGTTTTCTTATATCGCAACTAACGCCCGAAGCTCTAGCAGTTGGGCCAGTTACACCATAAGAAATGGCATCTTCTTTTGAAAGCAATCCAACTCCTTTTGTTCTATTTTCAAATATTACATTGCCAGTCATAATATTATCATATTCCTGGAATTTACTTTTTATTTGAGTTAAAACTTCCTTCGTTCTTTTCTGAAAATTTGGATGAATATCGTACATGACACCACCCGGAACCATAAAGTTTTGGGTTAATCTAGCACCACAAGTTTCCTCCATAATTTCCATAATAAATTCACGTTCTCTGAATGCATAAAAGAAAGGAGTAACCGCTCCTAAGTCAAGCCCAGTGCAACCCCACCACAATAAATGCGATTGTAATCTGGTTAATTCTGCTAAAATGGTACGAATATATTTTGCTCTATCAGGAACTTCTAGTTGCAAACCTTTTTCCACTGTTAAAGCGCATGCTTCGTTGTTAATATGTGCCGCCAAATAATCCATGCGGCTGGTAGCAAAAATAAAATTTCTATAAGAAAGACTTTCGCTCATTTTTTCAATAGAGCGATGAATAAAACCTAAATGTGGTTGAACTTTTTTAACAGTTTCGCCATCTAACCAAACTTTTAAATGTAGCACCCCATGAGTAGATGGATGCTGAGGACCGATGTTTATTACAAACTCACCTTCTTCCGTTACGTAATCGTCTTCTATCAGGCCTCTCATAATGATATCATATTTTCGTCAACGTAATCTTTTCTTAAAGGATAACCGTTCCAGTCATCACTTAAAAATAACCTACGTAAATCGGGATGATTAATAAATTTTACACCAAATAAATCAAAAACTTCGCGTTCTAATAATTCGGCTGTTCGCCAAATATTACACACGGTTTCTATTTCAGCGTTTTCTCTATTGCTAATTTTAGCTTTTAAAACAATGGTGTGTTGATGTGTTTTTGATAGTAAATGGTAAACCATCATTAAATGGTCTTTCCAATCAATGCAGGTTAAACAAAACAAATAATCAAAATCAAATTCGCTATTTGAACGCAGTTCATTTATTAACGGATATAACTCTTCCGAAGCTATATTTACATTTAAAAATTCTCCTGTTTCATCATATATTACCGATGGTAAAATAGCGCTAATACTGCTTTTTAGTTCTTCTGTGTTCATCTAACGTCCTCTATTTTCTTTTTAAAATATTGTTCGTTTTTTATTTTTTCTTGCAATGTTATCATCGAATGTAACAAGGCTTCAGGGCGAGGTGGGCAACCAGGAATATAAACATCTACAGGAATTACGTGATCTACACCTTTAACCACTGAATAAGTATTATAAAAAAACGGACCACCAGAAATGGTGCAAGCGCCCATGGCAATCACATATTTTGGTTCTGGCATTTGGTCGTATAATCGTTTTAAAACTGGAGCCATCTTCATTACAATTGTTCCAGCTACAATAATTAAATCGGCTTGTCGTGGAGTGGCACGTGCTACTTCAAATCCAAATCTTGACCAATCATGCTTTGCGCCAGCAGTCGACATCATTTCTATTGCGCAGCAGCTAGTTCCAAACACCAATGGCCATAATGAATTGGAGCGAGCCCAATTAATTACATCATCTAATTTTGTGACTAATATTCCACCATCTGCGGTTTCGTGAACTTGTCCAGGGAATGTTAATGGACCTTCCATACTTTTATTTATTTCCATTCCAAAGCTCCTTTTTTCCAAGCATATAATAATCCCATAAATAAGATAAACATAAATACCAATATTTCAAATAATGCTGGCATGCCAATTTCCTTAACAACAGTGGCCCATGGATACATAAAAACCAACTCTACATCAAATACTAAAAATATCAATGCAAATAAATAATATCCTACGTTAAATTGAATCCAAGATGTTCCTGTTGTTGGAATTCCACATTCATAAGTTTCGCCTTTTTGGGCATTTTTCTTTGTTTTTGCTACGGCTAATGAGAGTAAAATTCCCGCTCCTGCAAAAGCAATTCCACAAAGTAATAATAGTATTAGTGCTGATGAACCCATATTTTAATATTTCAAATGTATTTGTTGCTATATTTTTAAAAAATGACCTGAATCATGGAAAAACAAATTATGTACGAACCTAAAATTTATTTCAAATAATTGTTTATGCTAAATAAATCAATAAATTTGATGAGCAAATAAAACAATATTTTACAAAATACAAATATAAAAAATTATTGCTAGTTGTGTATTTGTTTTACTAATATATTTACCATTGAAATTACGTATCGTTTTATACCTAAAAAATTCTTATGGAAAAAAGTATAATTAAATAAAATTTGCTATTATAAAATAACGTCTTAAAATTACATGCAATCACTTATCAATAAATACGGAAAATGGGCTTTAATTACCGGTGCTTCCTCAGGAATTGGGGCTGAGTTTGCTTTGCAATTAGCAGCTTTAAATTTTAACTTGGTTTTAGTAGCACGAAGGAAAGAAAAATTGGAACAACTTTCTGCCGAATTAATAGCTAAATTTAATATTGAAACACTAGTTATTTCTCTAGATTTATCAAAGCCAGATTTTTTAGAAACCATCCAACAACAAACCAATCATTTAGACATTGGTTTATTAATTAACAATGCTGGTTTTGCCATTACAGGAAGTTTTTTAAATGATAATTTAGAAAACCAACTTTCACTATTAGATGTAAATTGCAAAGCACCACTTATTTTATCTCATTATTTTGGAAATAGAATGCTTTCAAGTGGTTCAGGAGGTATTATAAACATTGCATCTACTGCTGCATTTTTGCCACTTCCTTTCTGGTCAAACTATGCTGCTTCTAAAGCTTATTTATTGTCGTTTTCTGAAGGAATTTGGCATGAATTAAAAAACAAAGGAATTGATGTTTTGGCTGTTTGTCCTGGTCCTACGCAAACTGAATTTGCTGATACAGCAAAAGTTAATTTAGGTGGCATGACAGCAAAAGCAGTAGTTGATTGTTCACTTAAAAATATTGGTAAAAATTCTTCTGTTATTGTAGGATTTGAAAATCAGTTTTCAACGTTTTTCTTAAGATTTTTTAGCAGAAATTTATTAATCAAATTTGGGGCAATATTCACTAAAAAAATTGCTGTCAATTAAATTAACATTCAATAAAAATAATTTTCATTGCTGTTTTAAAAACTTACACTAAGGTTTATCATTTAAATGCAAGCATAGTTTGTATATATTTGCACAGCTTTAAAACAAAAAAAATGGCGGAAAATAAATTTATAACTGATAGCGGAATTGTTATTAATAACCTTTACCAACCTGATAGTTCAAATACAAACAATGAATTACCAGGAGAGTTTCCATATACAAGAGGAGTTCAGCCTGATATGTACCGAGGAAAATTATGGACCATGCGTCAGTATGCTGGATTTTCAACCGCTGAAGAATCTAATAAACGTTATAAATATTTATTAGCAAATGGCACCATGGGTTTATCGGTTGCCTTTGATTTACCAACCCAAATTGGTTATGACAGCGACCATGTAATGAGTGAAGGTGAAGTGGGTAAAGTGGGCGTGGCTATTGATAGTTTACGCGATATTGAAACTTTATTTGATGGAATAAATCTGCAAGACATTACCACTAGCATGACCATCAATGCCACTGCATCTACCCTGCTTTCGTTTTATATTGCCTTGGCAAAAAAACAAGGTGCCGATATCAAGAAAATTTCAGGAACCATTCAAAACGATATTTTAAAAGAATATGCTGCCAGAGGAACTTATATTTATCCGCCAAAACCAAGCATGCGAATCATTACCGATATTTTTGAATATTGTAGTAATGAAGTTCCAAAATGGAATACCATTTCAATAAGTGGTTACCATATTCGTGAAGCTGGAAGTACAGCAGTACAGGAAATAGCATTTACCTTAGCCAATGCAAAAGCATACAGCGAAGCAGCCATTGCAAAGGGTTTAGACATTAATGTATTTGGACAACGATTATCGTTTTTTTTCAACGCACACAATAACTTTTTTGAGGAAATAGCAAAGTTTAGAGCAGCACGTAGAATGTGGGCTAAAATGGCCAAAGATTTAGGCGCAACCAATCCAAAAGCCATGATGTTACGTTTTCATACGCAAACTGGTGGAAGTACTTTAACAGCCCAACAAGCTGAAAACAATATAGCACGTGTAACGCTACAAGCATTAGCAGCGGTGATGGGAGGAACTCAAAGTTTGCATACCAATGGCTTTGATGAAGCATTGAATTTACCAACCGAAGCAGCTGCAAGAACTGCATTGCGTACGCAACAAATTATAGCTTTTGAAAGTGGCGTAGTAGATACTGTAGACCCAATGGGTGGAAGTTATTTTGTAGAAGAATTAACCAATCAAGTAGAAGCCGAAGCTTGGAAATATATTGAAAAAATAGATGCCATGGGCGGAAGCGTAAGTGCCATTGAAGAAGGTTATATGCAAAATGAAATAGCAACTGCCAGTTATAAATACCAAAAAGACATTGAAAACAGCGAAAAAGTAATTGTTGGGGTAAATAAATTTGCGGTGAAAGAAGAAGTTGCTCCCCCATCGTTTAGAATTAATGACAGCATTAGAATAAAACAAACTGAAAAGTTAAACAAACTAAAAGCCGAAAGAAATAATAGTTTGGTAAAAGCCAATATTGAAACGCTAGAACAAGCAGCAAAAGATGGTAGAAATGTGATGCCGCATATCATTGAAGCAGTTGAAAACTTGGCCACACTTGGCGAAATAGCCGATACGTTTAGAGGTGTTTTTGGTGAATATAAAGCATAATTGAAACTATTATTTAATAAAAAATATTAAAAAAAACGCTCCTAAAAACCTTTGTTTTTAGGAGCGTTTGCATTGGTAAAAAAAATACCAACAAAAATCCTTTCTCTATCTTCAAATCATTCTTATCTTCGCTGCGCATTATTATGACAGAAAAAAGAGTTAGAGTTAGATTTGCTCCAAGTCCTACAGGAGCATTACATATAGGCGGTGTTCGTACGGCTTTATACAATTATTTGTTTGCAAAAAAACATGGTGGCGATTTTATTCTTCGCATTGAAGATACAGATCAAGGAAGGTTTGTGCCGGGTGCGGAGCAATATATTATTGAAAGTTTAAAATGGGTTGGCATTGAGCCAAACGAAGGAATTGGTTTTGGAGATGGTGAATATGCACCTTATCGCCAAAGCGATAGAAAACCAATGTACAAAAAATATGTAGACCAATTAATAAACGATGGTTACGCTTATTATGCTTTTGATACTGCAGAAGAATTAGATGCCATGCGCGATAGATTGAAAGCTTCGAATGTAGATTCAAAGTACGATCCCATTACGCGTAGCGCCATGAAAAATAGTTTGACTTTACCTGAAGATGAAACCAAACGTAGATTAGAAAATGGAGATGCTTATGTAGTTCGTATCAAATTACCTCGTAAAGATGAAGTAAAGTTTTATGATGAAATTAGAGGTTGGGTTACCTTTAACACTTCCACCATGGACGATAAAGTTTTATATAAATCGGATGGAATGCCAACATACCACATGGCAAATGTGGTAGATGATTACAGCATGAAAATTACCCACGTAATCAGAGGCGAAGAATGGTTGCCATCGGCACCATTGCATGTGCTTTTATATAAATATTTAGGTTGGGAAGATGCCATGCCTAAGTTTGCTCATTTGCCTTTACTGTTAAAACCTGATGGTAACGGTAAATTAAGCAAACGTGATGGTGATAAATTAGGATTTCCGGTTTTTCCATTAGATTGGGTAGATCCAAATACTGGCGAAAAATCGAGTGGATACAAGCAAGCAGGATATTTGCCAGAGGCAGTTATTAATTTGTTGGCATTTTTAGGATGGAATCCTGGAACAGCACAAGAATTATTTAACAAACAAGAATTAATAGCTGCTTTTAGCTTAGAAAGAGTGAGTAAACATGGCGCTAAGTTTGACCAAAACAAAGCCAAATGGTTCAATCACCAATATATAAAAATGGAAGACAATAGCTTGTTAGCTGTTGAATTAAATAAACAATTAGCGGCTCAAAATATTACTGCTGATTCAAGTTATGTAGAACAAGTTTGTGGTTTAATAAAAGAAAAGATTAGTTTTACCAAAGAACTTTTTGATTACAGTAACTACTTTTTTGTGGAACCAAGTGTTTATGATGAAACTGTAATAAAAAAACGTTGGAATGAAAAATCGCCATTGGTCATTGCCGAATTAATTAAATTGTTAAATAATATTTCAGACTTTAACCATGCCAATATTGAGGCTGCTTATCACGAAGCTTTGACCAAAAATGAAGTAGAAAGTAAAGATTTTTTACAAATGTTCAGGGTATGTTTAAGTGGCGTGGCTGGCGGTCCGCCAATGTTTGAAATGGCTGCTTTGTTTGGCAAACAATCCACCATTAGCAGACTTGAAAGTGCATTGCAACGCATTAAATAATTAATAAATTAAAACATGAAAATATTCAATTTAGATAAAGGCAAAAAAATATTCTTTCCCTTTTTTACTTTGTTATTGATAATTATATCTTGCGGAAGTAATAATTATTTTGACAGGTGGCCAGGACAAAGACTAAGCTCTTTTCCGGCCGAAATGCAAGGAAATTACAAATTGAATATTGATTTTTTTTCGGGCTTGTTTGTTAAAAATAAAGACAGTATTTTGCTTTTAACTATTGATAAAAATAGCATTCATGAAATTGATAAAACAAGCAGCACTGAAAACACTTTAAGCGATAGTTTAGTGCTTACAAAATTAGGAAATTACTATGTACTAAGTTCGTTAAATGCAAATGATAAAGGTTATTGGACTTTAGGCTATTTTAAAATTGTAAAAAACGGCTTAACCTATGTTCCATATATGGGCGTTGACAAAGTAAGTGACGATAATTTAGCTAAATATTTGCCATTTGTGGCAAGCTATCAATCAGGTAGAACAACCATTAATTCTTTGCCTTTAAAGGATAGAGATGTATTTTATACGCATCATACCGATACCATTAATTATTATGAAATGGATGATACTAAGTTTTTATCATTTATGGAAAATGAAAAACCACAAATACTCATTAAGTTTAATAAAATTTACCCTAAAAAAAGAAATTAATAATGCAACGTCCGGTTAGAGTTTTAGTAGCAAAAGTAGGCTTAGATGGCCACGATAGAGGTGCAAAAGTAATAGCTACAGCACTGCGCGATGCAGGAATGGAAGTTATTTATACTGGCTTACGCCAAACTCCAGAAATGGTAGTTCAAGCTGCATTGCAAGAAGATGTAGACGCCATTGGAGTTAGTATTCTTTCTGGCGCACATAACACTATTTTTCCTAAATTATTAACCCTAATGAAACAAGAAGGAATGAATGATGTGCTGCTTACCGGTGGGGGAATTATTCCAAATGAAGACATTGAGGAGTTAACAAAAATAGGTGTAGGCAAGCTTTTTACTCCAGGAACAAATACACAGGATATAGCAGATTATATTAAAGATTGGGTTCAAAAAAATAGAAGTTTTTAACAGAATTAAATTATTTCGCACTCCGTATTCCGCACTTCGCAATTAAAAAAAATATGCATATTCAAAAACCTTATTTAGTTGGTATTACTGGAGGAAGTGCCATGGGAAAAACACATTTTTTAAATTCCCTAAAAAAACTTTTTTCTACCGATGAACTTTGTGTAATAAGCCAAGACAATTATTATAAACTTGCCTACGAACACCAATTAGATGCGGAGGGAAATATTAATTTTGATTTGCCTGAGTGTATTGATTTAGCTGCTTTTGCAGCCGATTTAGAGAAACTTCATAATAATGAAACTATTTACAGAAACGAATATTTGTTTCAACACGAAAATCAAGTTGGACCACTTTTAACGTTTAAACCCGCTCCAATAATTGTTTGTGAAGGTTTATTTATTTTTTATTCTGAAGCAATTCGCAATCAATTCGATTTAAAAATATTCATTCAAGCCGATGAATCAATTGCATTGAATAGGCGTTTAAAACGTGATTCTGCAGAGCGAAATATACCCGATTCTTATATACGTTATCAATGGCATAA
>CAISTO010000229.1 GCA_903888395.1 uncultured Bacteroidota bacterium
AGAAGCGGTAGACCAAGCCAATTGAATATTGTTTTTATCAATTTTAGTTGCGTTAAATGTTAACCATTTTACTGGCAAAGTATTCACTGATGTAGAACTTGCTACTCCAAAATCGCCATATGATGTTAGGCCTGCAGCTACCAATAAACCTGAAGTCAAAGTAGTATTTAATGCTACCCAACCACCTGTAGATTCAGACCTTCTAACTAAATATAAACTATCAGGACTTTGAATTCCACCAATTACTGATGTATTAAAGTATAAATCGAACGGAGCCGTTCCTGGTAAATAACCCGTTCCAATTCCTGAATAATTAACAGAAAACCAAGCCGAAGGACTTACTACGTTTGGTGTAAATACAGCCGAATTATTAGTAGAAGCCGTAGAATTAGTTACAAAAACTGGACTTGCACTGCTAAAAACTGGTGTGCCTCCAAAACGACTTACAGATAAAACTCCATTAGACGCACCAATACTAGAACTATACGAAACACTGATGTTTCCAGCTGAATAAAATGTAGCCGAAGTAACACTTTGTTGGCTTAATGTAACTGGATTTAACACGTTGATATTATTAATATAAATCTGATTGCCTAAACCTGATCTACTTCTGAAAGCAATTTGCACAAAAGTATTGTTGGCATAAGCCGATAAATCAACAGTAGCTTGGCGCCATTGTATTGCAGATGAAGGAGTAAAAGTACTGCTTTGAACCGCTGCTGTTCCTAAACTTGGATTTCCATTTTGGTCTATTAATGTTTCAATAACCGTAAAAGTATTTCCTCCATCTGTTGAAACTTCTATATCAAAAGTATCTTCTTTTGATGCATTTGTATTTGGTGCATGTGCTAACGAATAAAACAAAGTTGGACGGGCTTTTCCTGAAAAATTAAACGATGAAGAAGAAACAATTCTTCCATTGTCGTTATAATTAATATTATCGGCCATTAGCGAAACACCTGATGTACCATTTGCCTGAGTAACCGATGCTGATGATTTCCAAATTGGTTTAACAGCATTGGCATTATCTATAGTCCATTGAGTTGTTAAATTTGTTCCCGATGACCTAAATGGCAAGGTGTTTTGCGGAGCAGCTACATAAGTTAAAACCATGGTGTCGTTAAAAATAATTGAATCGTTGGTAAAGTTGGTATAAACTTTAACATTATAAGTTCCAGCAGTTGAAAAATTTAAAGCATTTGTACCTGTAAATAATACACTAGTAGTATCGTTTCTAAGTAAAGAAGTTGTTGTATTTACAGGGCCAATAACAGGACCATTATTTACTCTGTATCTAACTGCTATTCCAGCTGCTCGTGTTTGCTGACCTTTATTTTTTATAGTTACCCTAAAAGGCAAACTTACGCCCGTAGGCAAATTATATTTGTTAGATAAAGAAGACGAAACAGGAGCCACATCAATTTGTGGAATAGGGCGAGCAACACATTCTAACATTAATCTAGTAGTTTGACCACCAACAATTCCAGGAACTGCATAAATAGTTCCTACTACAGAATTGCTAATTGGTATATAAGAAGCGGTAAGTGCATCATAAGCGGTCATAAAGTAAAACGGATTGGGCGCTCTTATTGGCACTTCAGTTTGCGAAGTTCCTAAAAAATAATTTAAGCCATTGATAGATGTTCCACCTGCTATTCCAGCAATAACAGATTGATTAGTTACTGTAGGTAAATTAGAAATAGAAAAAACCATATAGGTTCCTAAATCAGATGTTTGAACTATTCTGTTTGGCGATCTGCCAATTATTCTGCCTAAAGTATCCATTACCATACCGCAAACTGTATCGCCAGTTGCATCAGAATTTGATACTAAATATGCTTTAATGGTTGTAATAATTGCAGTGTCTTTTATAAAATATTTGGAACCCCAAAAATTAGGAACTGTTATTCCATTGCTTCCCGAGTGTGCAATTAAAGTATCCCTATAATTCATTTCGTAAGGACTTACTAAAAAGCTATTTGTTAATACATTATTTGCATTATTATCATCGCTAGGAACCGATACAGTAATAATAGAAGCACCATCAATTAAAGGTATATAAGGAGCAAAACTAACTGTAGTACTTAAACCAGCTGCTAATGATGAAACAGTAGCAGAAGTGGTGTAACTATGAACGCCACTAATGGTTAAAGTTACCACTAAACTGCTTATAGCATTTACTCCATTGTTTGAAATATAAGCCCTAATAGAATCAGGAGTATTATATAACCTTGATACTTTTCCTTGCGCATAAATTGTTCTAACCGAAGCATCATTTAATACAATGGGTGTAAATTGATATTTTCGGCCTGTTCCCGGAAGTGGACCAGCTGGTGAACTAATAGGATTTCTATAATTTATGGCATTGTTTAAATAAAAACCAGTGTTAGGAACTGCACTTCCCCAAGCTATGGTAGAACCTTTTACCAAATGAAGATTTTGCGCAGCTGTAGTTACACTATTTCCTACTATTCCAACTGCAGCAAATCTTGCCGCACTTATTACAATTGTTGTACTCCAATAACCATAAATATATTCTATTACATTGGTTGATTCATACAATTTTATTTGAAAATTCATGGTATCGTATTCACCTCCGACACCACCTTGTAACTTATCTTTTACATTTTTCCATTGAATAGTACAAACTTGAGAACCAGAAAAACCAGTTGTATAAACCCTATATTCTGCACTGGCATTGGTAGCACTTATTAAATCTTGACCAAAAACAAATAACATAGAACTGTCGTAACCAGCAGGAGTAGGACTGGTAGCAGAAGTAAAAGGACCGTTAGGTGGCGGCTGAGCATGAGCTGTAAACAAATAATGACGAGAAGCAGAATCCCTTCCTAGTTTAATAAATCCATTAGTACTTAAAACAAATGAATCGTAAGGAGCACCATTAAAGTTAAAGGTAAATCCAATAGGCAATGCTGCCGAAAAAGCATCATCTTTATTCGAAGTAATAATCGAATCGCCATTGGTACCTAAATCTACATAGGTACTTAAAGTAGTGGCAAAACCACCAGGTAAGTAGTTTAACTGAGCTTTACTATTGTAAACCAAGTTCACAAATAATAATACCATTAAAAATTTTAGTGTAAAGTTTTTATTCATAATTTTTTTATTAAATTGTATAGCAATGTAAATCAATATTATAATAACGTCAAGTCATATTTTAAAATTTCTTGAAAAATAATTTTTAAAAAGGCTGCAATGGTTGAAATCATTAATAATTTAAAAATTTAAGAAAAAAAAAATTAAGGAAGAAAAGTATCTTTTTAAATATTTTTGGCTTAAAATGAGGATTTTGGAAAATATTATTTTAAAAAAACAGCAAGTAATTGACGAAATTATTTGCTGTTTTTTATTTTTAAAATTAAAAAAAAAATATAAAAATAGGAGGGAATTTTTAATGAATTTAGCCTCTTTTATGCTTCCATCTTCTATGGCTCCAAAGCCAAATTTCTGGTTGATTTTTAATGTCGGCTTCTAGTAATTGATTAAACGTTTCTGTAATATAAAAATCAGGCGTAGTTTGAGGTTCCATTGTAATTATATCAATTTTTATTTCATAATAACCGCGTCTAGGTTTTATGATGTGGCAATAAATTACAGGATAATTGAATTTTTTAGCAATTTTTTCGGCACCCATAAAAACAGGAGTATCTTGGTTTAAAAAAGTGAGCCAATGGGCATTTTCTTTACTTGGTGTTTGGTCGGAAATAAATCCAGTTCCTGTTAATTTATTTTTATTGGCAATCATTCCACGCAAAGTGTTTTCCATGGTGATCATTTGAATGCCAAATTTTTCTCGCATATTTTTGGTAAGCCACTCAAAAAACGGACTGCTTAATTTATGGTAAATTCCTACAATGTCTGCCTTGCCTTCCATATGCCAAATATTAGGTAACCATTCCCAATTTCCCATATGGCCCGTTAAAATTACAAAGCTTTTGTTTTGATTGATAATGTCATCCATTACCTCTAAATTGGTATAAACTCCATGTTTTTTTAACCCGTTTTTACTAATTGTAAGTAATTTAAAAGTTTCTAAAATGGTATCGAATAAATGCGAGTAAAACTTTTTGACAATGGCATGAATTTCTTTTTCAGTGTATGTTGGAAATGAATTACGCAAGTTTTCATAAACTACTTTTTTGCGGTAGCCAATCAAGTTAAAAGCCAAAAAGCATAAACCATCACTTAATAAATAGAGCAATGGAAAAGGCAGCAAAGCCAATAAATACAAGGGAATTGAATAAATATGGTATAAAAACTTTTTCATTTTATGACTCGCAATAATAACAAGATAATTTCATCCTAAAAATATTGAGCTAAAATTCTTTGTTAAATGGGTTGAAACCCATTTCTATTCATCGTTTGTAATTGAACAATGATATTTTATGAAATGGTGCGGTATAAAAAGATGAATAGCCCCCAGATTTATCTAGGAGATTCTTTGGCCATTGCAGGCGTCCTCGCCTGCAATCAACTATTATCACCCAAAATATTCCAAATAATGGGTAAGCATTTTATGTTTATCAGTTCCGTTATTATAAAATTCTTCATATGAAAACTCATACTCACCATAGCTTGAAGCCAAGTTCCATTTTTCTTGACGTGGGTTGTTATGGATATACCTTAATTTTTGTTCTGCAATTTCCTTAGAATATAATTCAACACTCAACGGATTCCGCTCCCAAAACTGATAAGTTCTATCCGAATCATTTACTTCAAATTTTAGTAGTTCTTTATCATTATTTTCCTTCAAAAACTTTTTAAATTGGTGGGCAGTATAACTCAACAAGCTATGTTGCACGTTTTCAGTTTTAGTTTGAGGGTTCAATACTTCTATTAACAAATGAATATGATTTGGCATTATTACATAACCATAAAGTTTTATCTTATTGTTTTTAACTAAAAATTGGAGTGAATTGATAAATATTTGTTTCGTTTCATTGTACGTTAACAAATTTTGCCAATACAAAATTGTAGAAGTAAAAAATAACATTACCTTATTGTTCATTTTCAATGATAGGGAATTTTATATAATTTTCAAATTAAGTCTAATAGGTTGCAGGCGAGGACGCCTGCAACGGCTGGTGAAAAAAGTTTTTACAAATGTTTATGTTTTAAAATCAGTTGGATTAAATTTTTCATTTATTTACCCGTTATCACAATCAAATAATTTCATCCTAAAAATATTCAACTAAAAAACTTTATTTTGAAGCATCATGTCCGCACCAAAAAGTAGTAAAATAAAATACTTAAGCAGTTACCTTTTCGACACCATTATTGAAAGTTTTGACAGCCCTAAAAACGGAAAAATAAATGTGGTGATGTTGGAAGGAAAACTGATGATAAATACCCGAAATGCTAATCAATCGTTCGATGGTTTGCATTTTTTGTTCCAAGCTGTTTTTTCTTATTTGCAAATAGAAAAAAATCCGCCCAATAAAATTTTATGCTATGGATTAGGTGGCGGGAGCATTGTTCATATTTTAAAAAATGAATTGAAAATTCAAGGTCATATTACCGCTGTAGAATACGATGAAATAATGGTGCAAATTGCCCAAAAATATTTTGATTTACAGCTATTCAATAACCTAGATATAATTACAGAAGATGCATTTATTTACACTTCGAAACAAGCTAATAAAAATACATTTGATTTAATAATTGTTGATTTATTTGAAGACAATAAAGCGGTTGAGAAAATTTATGATACGGCTTTCAATGAGCAATTATTGCAAATGTGTCCGCATGGAACCATTATTATAAATTCCATTTGTAACACCAAAATCCAAGAAAATGAAACTCAAAAACTGTTGGGTTTTTATCAAAATAAAGGATTGAATTGTGAAGTAAAAACCTTTCCAATTTCAAATAAAAACAAAGTTTTAATAGTGAATACTTAAAAACTGTCGTTAAGCTACAATCAACCAAAATGGTCGTCATTGCGAAGAACGAAGCAATCTAAAGAACAACAAAGGGATTGCTTCGTTCCTTGGAATGACGTTTAAACTTATTGAATAAAAAGTTATAGTAAACAACATGGTTTAATATATTTGCAACATGACAATGAATTGGCCGCAACTTTTAAAACCTTATAGATTTAACCAAACACTGCAAGAAAATGGAACGAGCAGAACTGAATTTGAACGCGATTTTGACCGAGTAGTTTTTTCAGAATCTTTTAGAAAACTGCAAGATAAAACCCAAGTTATTCCGCTTCCTGAAAACGATTTTGTTCATAACCGACTTACACATAGTTTAGAAACTTCGAGTGTGGGACGCAGTTTAGGACGAAAAGTAGCAGAGGCATTATTACTAAAATATCCAGCATTACAAAACGAATTAAGCAGTTACGATATTGGTTGTATTGTGGCTGCAGCTTGCCTTTCACACGATATTGGCAATCCGCCATTTGGCCACAGTGGTGAAGATGCCATTCGTGAATATTTTCTGAATGGAAAAGGAAAGGAATTGGAAAAGAAAATAAATAACCCAAAACAGTGGGAAGATTTAACCAATTTTGAAGGCAATGCCAATGGTTTTAAAATACTTTGTAACTACAGCGGTAATGAAAAAGGTTTGCGATTAACTTACCCTACTTTGGCGGCTTTTAGCAAATATCCAAAAGAAAGTTTGCCCAAT
>CAISTO010000230.1 GCA_903888395.1 uncultured Bacteroidota bacterium
GTCTTGGACACGGGCAAATTGAAACGAGTTACAAACTCTTATTTCATTTATTAATTCGTAGTCTGCAACGCCATAGCTCATCACACAAGACTACGAACATTGTGAAATATACTTTGTCAAAGTTTTGGACTTTGACAAAGTATCATATTTATTTTGTTTCAATATTTAAAGGGAAAATTTCCCCTAATTCTTTTTCAAACTTTCAATTTCTACCCTCATGCTGCGCAACATGGCCATGATACTATCCAAATTTAACTCTTCTTCTTTGGTATCGCTCATATTTAAATTACACACAAACTCCCAAATTTCAACAAGCGTAGCTGCATGTATGGAATAAGGTTCATAGTTTTTATTATCAGAAACTAAAAGTAAATTATTATCGGTTCTGTAAACACGTTTATAAACCACACCTTCATCGTGGGTTATTAATACATAAGTGCTGCCATTCCTCATGTCTTTTATCGATTCTACAAACTTTCCAATTACATAACTTCCATCTTTTAATGGCGGCATCGAATCACCTTTAATAGGAAACGCACGGTGCTTACCTATTACCCTAAAAGGCAAATTCATTAAAGGCAAACTTTCAATAAATTCAGGATCGGCATAACCATTTAAATAGCCAGCAGATGCTTTTGCTGTAACCACTTCCACTAAATCATTGTTGTTTTTATCAACCATAATGGGAAACAGAATTCTGTTTTCACCAACGGTTATAAATGAAGTACTTTCTGTAGTTCGTAAATCGCATTTTATCAAAGTATCAATTGATACATGGAACAAATTAGAAATCTTAATTAAGGTTTCTACTGGCGGGTCGCAACGCTCCTCTTCATATGAACCAATTTTTGCTCGTGAACTATCTAATGCATTGGCTAATTGCTCTTGCGACCATTTTTTTAATTGCCTTAAATGCTTAATATTACTTGAAATTTTACTCATGCTAAAATATTTAGTACAATATTACTAAAAATATTAGTATAATTGCACACTGTTTTCAACAAACATTTTTACATTGTATGTCTTAGTGGAGATTATTTAATTATTTAATTTGATTACAACTTTTAAAAAATGAATATCTCCACTATACAATGAAAATAAATTTTCTCCAGTTAAATCAGTATGTAATCTTTTAATTTTGTAATCTTTCTACCGATTAATCGGGATTTTAATCTTTCACTCAAAAACATGCAGGCCATCAATCTTTCACAATTACTTTATAAAATAGACGAAACCCTACAAAGTCAATTTGGATATCAAACATTTTGGATAAAAGCAGAAATTACAGATGTTAAAAAATACGAATCAAAACGTTGGTGTTTTTTAAAACTCATTGAAAAAAAAGATACTGAAATTATAGCCGAAATGAAAGCCACAGCTTGGAGTCAAGGTTATGTATTTATTGAACAATTTGAACGTTTAACCCAACAACATTTTGCCAACGGATTGCAAATTATTTGCAAAGTAAAAGTAAAATATAGCATCAAATACGGTTTAAGTTTTGATGTGTTGGAAATAGATAACAGCTTTGCTTTGGGTCAAATTGAGTTACAAAAACAGGCTACTTTAAAACGCTTGGTTGATGAAAGTAATGGACAAATTACTAAAGACGAAGAGCATTATTTTACTCCAAATAAAAAACTAAAATTGCCAGTTGTTATTCAAAAAATAGCTTTAATTACTGCTCAAAATTCTGACGGACAACGAGATTTTAATAACGAATTATTAAATAATAATTATGGTTATGCCTTTGAAGTAGATGAGTATTTATGTCAAATTCAAGGGGAAAATGCACACCAAAATATAATTAAACAATTTGAGCAAATATTTGCAAGTAATATTCAATACGATTGTGTGGCAATGGTGAGGGGAGGAGGGAGCGAAACCGATTTTAAACCTTTTGAACAATATGATTTAGCAAAATTGGTTGCTAATTTCCATATACCAATTTTTACCGGAATTGGCCACGATAGAAATACTTCTATTGTTGATTTAATGGCACGCCAATTAAAAACACCTACCAAAGTTGCCGCTCAAATTGTTGACCATAATTATATGTTTGAAAATAATTTGTTGTATCAGTTTAATCAAATAGAACAAAACATTGCTTTAAAAATAGACAGGGCCAAGCAAAACTTAGTAAATTTAAAACGATTACTTCAAAGTTTAGACCCGCAAAATGTATTGAAAAAAGGCTATGCTTTGGTGAAATTTAATAATAAAATTATTAGTAATACCAATCAACTGCAAAAAGGAAATGAAATAGAAACGTATATAAAAAATACTAAAATTGTAAGCAAAATTTCAAATATTGAATAAGCCTTATTTGTCATCCTGAGCTTGTCGAAGGAAGCAATGGGCAATAAGCAATATGCAATAGGCAATACTTGTCACGCAAAGCGTGAAGCAATATGCAATTAGCAATTAGCAATATGCAATTAGTAATAGACAAGTTAACCAACTAAAAACTTAATCAAAAAATCTCCAAATCAATAAATCACCAAATCACCAAATCAAAAAATCAAAAATGACACAAGAAATAACATACAGCCAAGCGCAACAAAA
>CAISTO010000231.1 GCA_903888395.1 uncultured Bacteroidota bacterium
CCGATCTTAATTCTATTAATAATATTGGCAATTCCTGTTTCTTCCTGGTTAATGCAGTTAAACCAAAACTTGCATTTCCCGGAAAACTACCAAGATTTTGAAACATTTTTACGGGGCGATGAAACTTTTGCAAAACTTCAAATGGAAATATTTGTGAATGCCAATACCATTCCTCAGCTATTGTTTAACATTTTAATTGTTGCTGTAATTCCAGCAATAACAGAAGAAATTTTCTTTAGAGGTTGCCTACAAAATTTTGTAAAAATGTGTTTTTATAATGTACATGTTTCGGTCATTTTTGCTGCCATTGTTTTCAGCGCTATTCATGGCGATTATTTTGGATTTTTACCAAGGTTTATGTTTGGTTTGGTATTAGGTTATGCTTTTGCTTATAGTGGCAATATTTGGGTAAGTATTGTTGGGCATTTTTTAAATAATTGCATTACCATTGTAGCATATTTTATTGCTCAAAAACATCCTGATATTGCTTTTTTAAAAGATGATTATTCGTTTCCAATCATTGTTACATTTGTAGCAGCAATTTCAATTATATTGATTCTTTTTGCTATGAGCAAACTAAAATTAAAACAAATATTTATAAATAACACAAAATGATAGATTGGGTAAAAGTTACTGAGGTAAACAGCGTATTTACTGCTCAAAACATAATTGCTTTTTTGGCCGATAATGAAATTGAAGCATCTGAAATTGATAAAACCGACAGCAGTTATGCGGGTGCCTTTGGCAAAGTAGAAATATATTGCCACCAAGAAAATGCGGTAGCAGCATTACATTTAATTGAAAAAAATAATTTTTAACGGATAAATTTTTTATACATGAGTAATTTTTGGCAACGAACCATTACAGGAATCTTTTTTGTACTAACCATTGTACTTTCTACCGTTTTAAACGAATGGTCGTTTTATATTTTGCTGTTCGCAATTAACTTTTTATGCTTGCGTGAATTTTATCAATTAATGCTCCCAGATAAAAATTGGATAGAACAATATTTGGGCGTAATTGCAGGAAGTATCATCAATATCATGTTTGCTTTAATTATCAGAAATGATTGGGATTATGGCTGGTTTTACCACTTAATTCCTGTGTTTTTGTTGATGATAATTATTAAACTTTTTGAAAAAACTAAACGCGAATTCGATACTTTGGCTTACCAAGTTTTAGGAATTATTTACATCTGTTTTCCCTTGAGTATGTTAGCCGATTTTGGCCGTTTTAGCAGCTTAACTTACGATGGAGCTTTGCCAATTGGATTTTTTATTATGCTTTGGACTTGCGATACTGGCGCTTATTTGGTGGGACGAAAATTTGGTAAACGCAAATTGTTTGAACGAATTAGTCCTAAAAAAACTTGGGAAGGAAGTTTTGGTGGTGCTGCATTAGTAATCATTGTTGCTTTTGTGCTTTCGCAATTTGATTATTTCGATATTTTAGACTTACACGAATGGGTGATTGTTGGCTTAATCACTTTGGTTTTTGGTACCTTTGGCGACTTAACCGAATCGCTCCTAAAACGCAATATTGATGTAAAAGATTCGGGTAATTTATTACCTGGTCACGGTGGTGTAATGGATAGATTTGACGGCTTGTTTTTAGCAGTTCCAGCGGTGTATTTTTACCTGCTATTTACTAACTAATGTCTGCAATAAAATCCCAATTTCTTCGTTATGCTTGCTATATAAATGGTCATTTGCGAAAAGCAAACTCCCATTTTTCTAGCTACGCAAGCCTCGAACTTGTAATTTTCTTATCAGCCATTTTTTTCCTTATAAGAACAAGTTAGATATGATAAAAACTTTAGTAAATAAAGTTTATAATGATACTGAAAACAACAAAGTTGAAATCATCAAATTTCAAGCTTTTATTGTTTGTATTAGTGCTGCTATTTGCATAACTTTAGATGAATACTTTAGTAAAAGAGAATTCATGTTCGACTTTCTGCACCATGTTGGTTTGCATCAATTGGCCGATTCATATGCCGATATTATCAAAGATAGACTTTTCGATTTAAGCATTTGGGTTGGAAATATTGTGGTGTTTTATGGCATCATTCCTTTGCTAATTATCAAGTTTGTTTTCAAAGACAATTTCTCCAATTATGGGATTGGAATAAAAGGCGCTATTAAAGATTATAAAATCTATTTGCTCCTCATTGGTATCATGATTCCAATTGTTTTTGCAGTTTCATTTACCGAAAGCTTTCAGCACAAATATCCATTTTATAAAATACAAGAAGGCGAAGGTTTTTACCCTAGATTTTTATGTTGGGAATTGCTTTATTTATTACAG
>CAISTO010000232.1 GCA_903888395.1 uncultured Bacteroidota bacterium
AAAAAAACGAGCCAATTTAAATTGAACTCGTTTTTTTATTTTGAATAAAATGAATGATTATTCTATAATTAATTTTTTGGTCAATGTGCTTTCGTTGCTATTGATTTGAACAAAATACATTCCTTTTGGCAAATCAGTTAATGATAAATCTACTATGTTAATTCCAGCAACTAATTGAGTATTTATTGATTTTATCAACGTACCTTTCATATCGAATAAATTTACATTTCCTTCTGATTTTTGAGTGGCATTTAATGTAATGGTAACATTTTCTTTAGCAGGATTTGGATACATTACAATATTATTGTTTTCAATAATTTCATTTGTACCAGTTCTGAATTTAACGCTTTCAAATGAATCAACTATTCCATTGCTCCAAGCAATATAAAAATTCAAAGCAAAATTAGGATTCGCTTTATTGAAAATTGAATCTGATTTATTATACGCTGAATCTTTTCTAACGTATTTACCTGCAACTAAACTTGAATCAACATAATTTCTTAAATCTAATAAAAATCCAGAAGCAAACATTACACCTGCTAAACCACTTCTACCAACAAAATTTATGTTTGAAGACAATAAACCTTTACCCGTTACGGCATCGTTTACATTATAAGTAGCGCCTGCATTCCCTTTGGTAGGACTGTATTTATACAAAGAACCATAAGAAGTATTTTTAGCTACAAATAAAGCTTCTTGATCAGCTTGAATATTTAATTTACCTACATTCACCCCACCGTGGAAAAATATTACTTCGTTAGAAGGAGTTGGGAAGGTTGAAACTATTTTACCTGGTGTTATCATTTTTACACCAAACGCTGTTGAAATTCCTTCAGGATTTGCACGATAAGAAGCACCTGTAAATCCGTATGCTATAGCAACATTAAAGTTAGAATCTGGTAACATACTGATAGACCAAAGTGCATTTGAAGTATCTACTGCGTTTCCTTTTGTTAAGTTAATTCTTACTGGCACATATGCGTCAGTTCCATTAGCAATTCCAGTAGCATTTCTAAATCCTAAATCATTTACTATTTTTATTCCATTTGCATAAATATCAACACTGCGAATTGAGGTATCAGGTGAGTTATGGATAAACTGTAATTTATTTTGCAAACGAGTTAATTCTATTACAGTTCCATTACTCAAAGCCAACATCACTTTAAAAGTAGCAGCATTAGTAGGATTGCCAGCGGTACGGTAAAAACCTGAGGTAAAAACTACCCCAGATTGATTCAAGTATGCAGCAGCATTTAATGAATATGCTCCATTATATTCCGATTTTGAACCATTGCTAATATTAAAAATATAACCAGTATTATCCGTTCTTAAAGCAGAAAAATCACCATATTTTAAATTAGAAATTACACTCGTTTGTGAAGGAACTTTATTAAACGATAATTGAGGTGCATCGGTATTACCATTGGCTACCAAATATTGGAAACTACCAGCTAATAGTGAACTTTCGGGCATGCTATCATATCCAATAATATTCAATAATCTATTAACACCATCAGGATTAGCAGCATAAGTTGAAGAATCTTTTAAACCCATTGCCATGGCTAAATATGATTTGCCAGATGCTAAGTTAATTGAAGGAATAAAATATAAAGTATCATTTTGATTAGCAGTTGAAACTCTTACTTGGGTATTACCTGCATTTACTGTTAAAAATGGAGTTGCATTTCTAAAATTTAAAGCAGCAGCCACTTGAGTATTGTTTAAATAAATATCAACGCTTTGCAAAGCCACATCGGCTGCATTATGAATAAATTGTAAGCGAGTTGCTTCTTGTAATTCTAACACAATTCCATTAGTATCAACAGCAAACACGCCAAAGTTATTTCCATTTTGATTGGCTGTTGAATTTACAAAACCAGAAGCAAAAACAGTAAGCATTTTTTGATTAAATGAAGTCAAATTTGCGCTGTAAGCTTTAAAAACAGAGTTTGAACCTGCAACGCGCATTTCTAAATAAGTAGGAACATTGTTAAAAAATAAAGTTGAAGCATTAACTTGTGCAAAACGTAAATTTGAAGGCAAGGTTCCCGCTGAAATTACTGGTTTAGAAACCACATCAACTCCAGGAGCATCAGTTACTCCATGAAAAATATTTACTTGTACTTTTCCTAAACCCGCTGCAAAAGTTGTAATGTTTTTAGTTATTAAAGTAATTCCAGTATTTATACTATTGGGATTAGCGCTAAAATTAGCTGTGTTATTTACACCACTAATCATAATTACTGAATTTGAATTAGCTGCTAAAGTTGATGTAAAACGCTTTAAAACTAAATCACTGCTATCAATGCTGTTTCTATCGTTTATATTAATCTTTACAGCACCAGAAGTGGTAGTTAATAAAGAAGTTGCTTGTCTGAAAGCTACATTGTCGTATTTAGACCCGTTTACATATACATCTACAGTATCCATGTTAGGATCGGCAGCATTATGAATTAACTGAAAACGCGCTGTTTGAGCATTTGCAGTAAAAAAAACTGCACTAGCTAATAATGCAAATAATAATTTTTTTAAAATGGTAAAGTGTTTCATTTAATTTATTTTAGTATGTTTAATTGAATAATTACTTATTATAAGGTTATATAATGGCAAATATAATATTTGCAACAATAAATCAAATAGTAATATAAAATTACAAAAAGGTTGCTTGCAATGTTTTATTTATTTTGACATTCGGCATAAAAAATTCTCTTTACATTTTTGAAAATTGACATAAAAAAAAGTCTTAGTTTAAAAACTAAGACTTTTGTATTTAATATGACTTATTTTAATTAATTATTTTAAAATTTCTCTAGAAATTACAATTTTCTGAACCTCACTTGTTCCTTCATAAATTTGAGTAATTTTAGCATCACGCATTAAACGTTCTACATGGTATTCTTTTACAAAACCGTATCCACCATGTATTTGAACTGCTTCAATGGTTGTATCCATTGCTACTTGCGAAGCATATAATTTGGCCATTGAACTAGCCAAGGCATAATCGCCATGAGAATCTTTTAAATATGCTGCTTTTAAACAAAGTAAACGAGCTGCTTCAATATTGGTAGCCATATCGGCTAATTTAAATTGAATAGCCTGATGGTTCATAATTTCAGTGCCAAATGCTTTGCGTTGTTTTGAATATGCCAAGGCTAATTCGTATGCGCCACTTGCTATTCCTAATGCTTGCGAAGCAATACCAATTCGGCCGCCAGCAAGTGTTTTCATAGCAAATTTAAAACCAAAACCATCTTCACCAATGCGGTTTTCCTTTGGAACTTTTACATCGGTAAACATAATAGAATGAGTATCGCTACCTCTAATTCCTAACTTGTTTTCTTTGTTTCCTACTACAATTCCAGGACTATCTTTTTCAACTATAAATGCATTGATACCTTTGTGTTTTTTCTCTACATCGGTTTGCGCAATAACAATGTAATATTTTGCTGTACTTCCATTGGTAATCCAATTTTTGGTACCGTTTAATAAATAATAATCACCTTTATCTTCGGCAGTTGTTCTTTGGCTTGTTGCATCGCTTCCAGCTTCTGGTTCCGATAATAAGAAAGCTCCCCAACATTTGCCACTTGCCATAGGCACTAAATATTTTTGTTTTTGTTCTTCGTTCGCAAAAGTTTCCAAACCCCAACAAACCAATGAATTATTAACTGAAACTACTACAGAAGCTGAGGCATCAATTTTGGAGAACTCTTCCATTGCCAAAACATAACTTACAGAATCCATTCCACTTCCGCCATATTTGGGGTCAACCATCATTCCTAAAAAACCAAGTTCCCCTAGTTTTAACATTTGTTCCATTGGAAATTTTTGATGTTCATCACGCTCAATTACGCCTGGTAATAATTCGGTTTGAGCAAAATCACGAGCGGCCTGTTGTACGTTTAAGTGTTCTTCTGTAAATTGGAAATTCATATCTGTGAAATAGTTTTTGCGAATATATATTTTTATAAGTTACTTTAATAAACACCAATAAAAATCAATTGTTTTGAAAAATAAAAAAGAACCGTTACGAATGTTAATGGGTTTAATCTATTCCGCATTTTTGTCATTCCGCACTTCGCATTTTAAATGCTTTTACTCCAAATCTGTATTCAACTTGTACCTGCAGATTCTGTTATTGCCTTTATCTGCCACGTAAATCATTTTGCGGTTATAGCAAATTCCCATTGGATCTAAAAAATTAAATGGTCCATCAAGTGGTTTTCCATCTATTGCTTTTCCTCCAAATGATACATTTATTTGCTTTTTTATGGTGGAATTTGCTGGAGGATTTACACCCTCAAAACCCTGATTGGTAAATACGTATACTGAGTCTGTTTCACTATCAACCACAAAATAGTAATTGGTGGCATCGGGCGCTATAAAACAATCTTCAGGTTTTTTAAATTTAAACGGTTCGTACATGAAGCTGCTGGCTTTGCCAATATCAAAATTTAACAAACTAGCAGTTTCTGAATATTGAGGACCTAAATCTGGATCATCAATAACTGTTATCATTAAAGTTTTATACTCTAAATTATTAGTTTGATTATTTGAAGTAATCATAAA
>CAISTO010000233.1 GCA_903888395.1 uncultured Bacteroidota bacterium
AAAATGAAGCAAACCGTTAAAAATGTAAACGGAACTTTCATTAGCATTTGGCATAATTCTAACTTATGCAATTCTGTCGAATGGAAAGAATGGAAAGCCGTTTGGTTGAAAATGATAGCGAGGTAAAAGGAAACCAATAAGGTTTTATTTCGTTTCAGGTCTTAGTTTTAAAATTTAACCGTCTGACGCCTTGGCAAAGCAAAGGCCAATTAAGCGTCTGACGGGAGTTGAATATAGACCTGACAAGTTTTAAAACCTGTCAGGTCTTTAGTATCATCATTCCTTAATAAATTTACTACTCAATTTTGCATCAAACACAACAACTACTTGAATAATATAAACGCCTTTGTTTAATTCATCTATTGCTATTTCATTACTTTTAGTATTGGTGTTTTCTAAATTCACTTGTTTAACAAGTTTTCCTAGTACATCATAGATATAAATTTCTTTGATAGTTCTTTCGGAAGTAACGGTTAGTTTGGTTGTAGCGGGGTTTGGAAAAATACTTATTTTATTTTCATTATTATTTTCGCTTAAGCCAACCGAATTAATATTGACACAAATAGATGTATCGGAACAACCATTTTGGATAACTATTGCTGCATAATTACCATTAACTGTAGCAGTATAACTTTGGTTAATTGCACCCGCAATTATTGATTTGGCTGTATTACAATTTAACCATTGGTATGTTGCTCCAATTTGTGTTGCAGTTATAACAGTTTTGTTTTTTATAATATTTGCATTGGGTAAGGTTAGTATTTGAACATATATAGTTGCAGTATCAGAACAACCTTTTGAATCTAATGCTGTAAGTAAATAAGTTTTAGAAACGATGGGAACAAAAGGAACTCCATTTGAAATTCCATCTGACCATAAATAAGTTTCACCACCATTGCCCGTTAATATTATTGGCTGTTTTGCACAAACAGGATTAACACTTGCAGTAGCGGAAATGCTTGGGTTTTTATTTACTATAATATTTATGTTTGCTGTATCGGCACAGTTATTTGAATCAATGCCAATAACTATATAGGTTTTGTTTGATAAAGGGAAAAATGCAATGCCATCCAAAACACCATCAGACCATGAATAATTTTTGGCACCATTTCCATATAATGTTATACTTTTTCCTTGACAAATTACAGTGGCGTTGGCACTTGTTAGTACCTTTGGTTTAGGTTTTATATTAAATGCTTTGGTTATTGAATCTTTGCAATTATTATTTAAACTATTTGCTACAAATAATTGAATGGTATAAATACCTACTGAATTAAATGTTTTAATGAAATTTATATTAGTTGATGAATCTGAATTACTAATTTTCCATAATCTATTAATGTTTCCTTGGCTGAGGGAAGAAGTATCGGTAAAAACAAAACTATTATTATTAATGCATTGGCTAATATTATTGATAGTAAAACCAATTTTAGGTTTAGGTAAAACAAAAATGCTAATTCTAGTTCTAACACTTGCAGCGCAAGTACTGTCTTGAACATAATAATTAGTGGTGTTTGTTAAAGTAGGTGTATTAAAACTTAAACCCGAACCTAAGTAATTACCACCAACAGAATCGGAGTACCATGAAAGAGTACCAATACCAACTGATGATAAATTGGTAGCAGTATTTTCGCAAATAGTTTTATTAGATGCTAAAGGTGATGTTGGTGGAGAACAAATAAAAGGCATTTGATTACAATTATATTCAGCTTTATAATCGTTTGTACTGTCACCTAACTCACCTGAACCGTTACTTCCAGTAGCACAAAAATCAGCTCTAAAGCTTTTTAAACCAATAGAATGATAAGAACCTGCAGAAACACTTATCCAATTATTATTTGTACCTATTTTGGTTGGAACTAAACTACCTATATAAGAATTATTTCCAAACTGACCATAATTATTTGCACCCCAAGCCCAAAGTGTACCATTGGTTTTTAAACCTAAGCTAAATCCATCTAGATTTCCTCCTCCATTTGTAAGAAGCCAATCATTTTGTAAACCTATTTGGGTAGGTGTATTTTTGTTTAGCGTGGTTCCGTCTCCTAACTGACCATTATCATTCCAACCCCAAGCCCAAAGGGTTCCATTTGATTTTATTGCAGAACCAAAACTATTAACTCCATTGATTGAAAACCATTCATTTGAATTTCCAATTTTACCAAATGTATTATTACCATTAATAAACGTTCCGTTTCCAAGACCACCTAATGAATTAGGAGTCCCTTTAGACCAAATAGTTCCATTTGCTTTTAAACAATATATTATATCGTAATAAGCATATGAAACACTTACCCAATTAGAATCATTATCAATTTTCACTAACTTGTAAATATTATTATTTGCATCATAAATCATTTCCCACAAAGTCCCATCAGTTTTTATTGATCGTAAGTATGAAACAAAAGTCCAAGTACTGTCATTATTTTGCAAGGCAGGACTATTTAAATATACTATTGTTGTATTATTCTCTATATAACCATTATTTCCCCAAGTCCAAATTGTACCATTTGCTTTTAAACCAAAAACGTTGTTATCAACCACATTTTTTCCCACCCAAGCAGCAGTCCAATTACTGTCATTACCAATTTGATGTGGGAAATTTAATGAACTATTAAAACTTAAACCCATACCTAATTGAGAGTATGTATTTGAGCCCCAAGCCCACAAAGTACCATTTGTTTTAATTCCTATTGACATGCTTTTACCACCATACACTATTAACCATTCGTTTGCAGGTAAGCTTTTTAGAATTGGAATATTTTGATTTATAAAATTACCGTTCCCAATTTCACCAAAACCATTTGAACCAAATGAAAACAACTTACCATCTGCACCCAATGCCATTGAAAAATTATTACCAGCACTTGCAAACACCCAATTATTTTTTTCTCCTATTTTAACAGGAAAGTTTTGATTATTAATACTGTTATTTCCAATTCCTAATTGTCCATTATTGTTTTTACCCCAAGTATAAAGTGTACCAAATACTTTTATAGCCATGCTGTGATTTCCACCTGCCGAAATAACTATCCAATTACGTTCATTTCCAACTTTTGTTGGATAGTTTTTTTGAATGTTTGAAGAATCTCCTAATTCACCATTGGTATTATTTCCCCAAGTCCATAAAGTACCATTTGCCTTTAAGGCTAAGTTATGAAATGCTCCAGCACTTATTTTAGTCCAATTACTATCATTACTAATAATTATTGGTGTATTTTTACTAATTAAACTACTATCGCCTAATTGGCCAAAATCATTTTTACCCCAAGTCCATAATGTTCCATTGGCTTTTAAAGCAATGGAATGGTTTGAACCACAAGCTATACTTGTCCAAATTTGTTCTGTTCCAATTTGAATAGGTAAATTACTTCTTTGAATGCTAGTTCCATTACCTAACTGCCCCCAATTATTAAGACCCCAAGTCCAAAGTGTACCATTTCCTTTAATACCAACACTAAAATTAGTACCTGCTTTTATACTTATCCAATTACTATCTGTACCTATTTGAACAGGACTTGTTTTATTTACATAAGTTCCGTTTCCTAATTGGCCATCGGTATTTAAACCCCAAGCCCATAAGGTACCGTTTGCTTTAATACCTAATGAATGACTGTTACCGGTAGTAACCATTACCCAAGTATTGTCGTTTCCAATTTGAACAGCATTTGATTTATTAATTAAAGTTCCATCGCCTAATTGTCCATAATTATTTAAACCAGAAGCCCAAATATTTCCTTTTCTAATTTCAATATTATGTGATGATACCGAACCTGTAGTTGCCCTCATATAATTAGCCCTGTATGGCACACAACTTTTTAAATCGCGCCTGTTATGTTGCGCATAAATACTATTTGATAGTAAAATAAATAAAACTATGGCTATGTTTTTCATATTATTTTATATGGTTTAGTTTGGTATACAAAAAAAAGGAAAGTAAACCAATAAGCCTACTTTCCTTTAGTTAATTATTCCTTTATTATTTTAATAGTACGCATGTTTGCATCTTTAAAAACAACTTTTACAAAAAGAACTCCTTTGTTTAAATTTGAAATGTCAATTTTAGCAGTTTCAAAAGTGGATTGTTGCATTACTTTTTTACCATTTATATCATAAATTTCTATTTTGTAAATATTTTTTATTTCCGAAAAAGTAATGTGATCTGTGGCTGGAATAGGTGCAATTTTCAAATCTGTTTGTGGTGGAATTTGTTTGAATTCTTTTACACTAGTAGTAGTAAAATTTGTACTTAAAGTTGCAGGATCACAAAATGAATAGCAAGGAGCAATTATTGCAGTTAACGCTCCAGTATAAGTAACCAAAGCTCCTGTCATATCTTTACAAGTCATTGAATAGCTAGCACCTATTGATGGTGGTGTGGAATTCTCACAAGTTATTACTGGATAATTGGGTTCTAGACTATATTTATAAGTAGCAGGGTTAAAAATCCAATTTTGTTTACAGCACGACTCTCCGCTACAATCAACAGTTTGAAGCATGCTACCTAATGTGTATGGAGTGGAAGTACCTGCTCCTGGTCCTTCAAGTATAAATGAATAACAAGTAACTTGAGGATAAGTTACCTCAGCAACTGCTTGACATGATGCAGGATAAGTAAAAACCATGTTTGCCCCACCTCCATACATAGCTAAAATTGCCATTTGTGCATTTCTATACAAAGATTGATAGGTTACACCGGGTGAAAATGTATAAGTGAACGCACATGGAGGGTTAACGTTATAATATTTTGCTTTGTTGAATATAATACCAACATTAGGGCCACATTGTACCAATGTAAATTCTACTTCAATGTGATTTCCAGATCCATCTAAGATAAAGTCATAAATAATAACTGAAGAAGTGGGAACACAATTACAAGGATTAGGCTGTGCATTTAGCATAGTGGGTCCAAAGCATAAGATAATTGAAAGTATTAGAAAACTTTTTTTTATTACTAATTGATTGAATAAATTTATTTTTTTCATTTTGTTTGTTTAATTAATTGTTTAATTTTTTTAAAATTTAAAATTGAGGGCTTCTACTTTCCATGCTTATCGAAGCGGAAACAACCGAGCAATTACACACAGCATTGCATACATTTATTTTTTAGCTACTTTCGCAGCTAGATAGGGTGTAGTTTTATTAGCATAGGTTTACACTTTTATTCCCGATTTTATAGGGATAAAGCTTGTGGGTGTTCACGCACCTGCAAGTTTTTTTTAAGTTTTATTCTACTTTTTCTTTTTAAAATTAGATAATGAAAACTTATAAGCCAGTTTAAAAGTAACCGTGAAATTTAAATTATTAGGCTTGTAAATTTGAACGTACAAAGGGTCTGGTTCATTGGTACCATCACCTTTAAGCTTTGCATTTTCAAATGGATAATAATTCAAATTTAAATTAACACCAAAACCAAAATTTTTAGTTATAAAATATTCTAATTCTGCGTTTGGTGAAAAACCAATGGAGTTGTATTCTAATCTTGCTTCTACAGGTTCACTTAAAGGTGAAGTAGGGTCTCTGTAACCAAAAACTGCCGCTTCACCCCCTGCAAATCTATAACTTAACTGACCGCCTAGCGAAACTTTTAATACCTTAATAGGTTTTAATACAAAAGAATAACCCAAATTAATAGAAATAAAGCTTGTAGCAAATAAACCTAAATTTGGAGTTATAGGATAGCTTAAGTTTGAAGAAATACCCATTAATACGAATTTTATTTCATGTTTTTCTTTTATTATTGATTTGTATCCAAGTGTAAAACTGCTAGCTATACTATTTAAGTTTTTGTTTTTGGTGAAAAAATCAACATAATTAATACCTAGTTCAAATTGATGAGTAAATTTTTTACTTAAGTCAATTTGGGCGCAAGTAAATTGCGCCCAAATGAAAGTTATTATTAATAAAATGAATTTCATGAAATTATTGTTTTACGAACTTAGTAGTTTTTACCCAACTATCAGTACTTACATTTACAAAATATACACCACTTTTAAGAGAAGATATTTCAATATCAAGGTTATTTATATTTTTTTGATTTTGATTAATTAGCACTTTACCATTAATATCTAAAATTGTTATATGATAACTGTTTGCATATAAATCTTTATTGATTTCCTCTAGCAATAAAGTAATTTTGTCGTTTGCTGGATTAGGAAAAACAGCTAAATTTAATACAGTTGCTTCACGTTCTTGAATAGATGAAGTAAAACTTTGATTATTGTTGTTATACCAATTGCTCATATTACAAGGCACACATGCTACTCCAACATTTACTGCACGCCATGCTGCGCAAGTTTGGTTATATTCGTTACTACAAATTCCATATAATATTTTTGCTGCATTTATTGAGGTTGCTCTAATTACATCAAAAGTTAAATTGGCACTTGAATAATTTGTACTGTTTATCATAGTATAATATGCAATTCTAGCAGCTTTGACTATGCCAATTCCGCCAACACTTCTGCTTTGTCCTGAAATTATTTGACTACCCCCACTACTTAATAAGTGAAACCATTTATTCATAACTCCACTATTATAATGTACCCCTCCATAGTCAAAAGTTAAATCATTTGGATTTTTCCAATAAGGACTTTGCAGGTAATAGCTTGGCTGACCTGAATTATAAGGGAGATATTGATTATTGGGATATTGCATATTTCTTAAAGTAGTATTGGCATCTTCGCCAATTGTCCAATTCCTAACATATCCAAATACATAGCGCTCTACCATAAAGCCAAAAATATCTGCAAATGATTCATTAATTGCACCTGATATTTTTTCATAAGTCAAAGGCCTTGAGTTTTCAACTACTCCGTGTGTAAATTCATGTCCAATTATGTCGTAAGTAGCTAAATAATTGTTGTTTATTCTGCCAATCAGCATGTGGTCTTCATTTGAAACCTTTGAATAAGCTGCATTGGCAAATGGGTAATCTGCTATTACCCTAACATGCTTGCCCCAGCCAGTCATTCCATTTCTATTTAAGGCTGTTTGTTTGTAATAATCCCATGTTTTTTGTGTACAATAATGAGCTGCTGTTGCACTCCAATTGTCATTGGCCCAAACATCATCACCATTGCTATACTGCATATCATCCCAATTCCATTTCTGCTCATAATAGAATTCCTTTTTATATCGATTGTTATAAGGGATAATGCCATCTTCATCAGTGGTAAGTATATTCCTAGTATCATCATTTGCGTGTAAATACCATTTGTCAGAGGTAAACCAATTTCCTGTTTTTTTTCTAGTATCTAAATCATACTTTGTACCATAATATATATGATTAAAAGAACCATCGTGCACATTGTTGTGTTCGGCTAACGCGGCACCTGTATTTGCATTTATATATATTGTTTTGTTGTATGAAGGATTAAAACCAACTAAGGTAAATTTCCAAACTAATTTATAATTACTTGCATTATATACTTCTTCATCTCCAACAGGTAATAATACAAGTGTGCCAACGGGATTATTACCAGTACTGTCCCAATCATAACTTTCACAGCCTATATGCGAAGTTGCATAATTTAAAGCTGTAGATTCGTTTATTTCTGGTATTACACTTAGGTTTAAGCCTTCTACTATAAAACCTGAAGATGACCAAACATTTTCACCATCGTGATGAATAGTATAATCAGAACCTTCAACTAAAATGCCATTGTAATATTGCTTATAAACGTCATGGTACAAATTAGGTTCAGGGCTGTCTTCATCGGCTAAAATAGAATCTTTAGTTGTGTTAACTTTTACCATAACGTCTAGCGCACCTAATCCAGTACTGCTAAAATAAGTAGTAAATAATTGAGTTGGTTTTAAAGAATCTACTTTATAATAAATTACTCCTCCTGAAGTGTCAATGTCAATTGCCCTATCAATAATAAATTGATTAGTTGGGTCTTGTAATTTAGGAATACTTTGTGCTTTTGTATAAAGCACTATAGTTAATGATACTATTATTATAAATATTTTTTTCATTTTGATTGTTTAATTTTTTCCCCTGTTATCGGGTGTTTAAGTTAAAAATGAGGCTTCTATTTCCATGGTTATCGAAGCGCAAACAACCAAGCAATTACACGCAGCATTGCATACATTTATTTTTTAGCTACTTTCGTAGTCAAATAGGGTGTAGTTTTATTAGCATAGGATACATACTATTTTATTTTATAAGCTTGTAGGTGTTCTAGCACCTGCAAGTTTTTTTTTGTTGTTTGTTACCTACTCTTTACAGGATTTTCGGTATTTCTCCTTTTTGTTTATAGAATTAACACAATTATTGGTTAATCATTTATTTTATTTACTATACTTTTTATAACTTCCAATCAAATACTCCTGAAATTCTTTTTTATTGTCTTTAAAAATTTCAATTGATTTTTTATTTCATATATAAAAAATCTTGTGTTTACAAATAATGATTTAAAAACAATACCATAAAATACCTAATGGTAGTGAATTTTTAAATTCACTACTACTACCAAAAACTCACTACCATGGTTGTGGGAATTGAATGTGTTTATGTATTTATCAATACACTCAAAGCGCTATAAAATAACTTTTTACGAATAATATTTTAGTTTGTTTTATCCATTAATTGAAAAAACTGGGTAGTGAATTTTTAAAATTCACTACTACTACCAAAAACTCACTACCTTGTTATTAATATTTTTAAAAGAAATTAAATTTTTAAATAAAAAATTATGCTTTTCTTTCCATAAAAAATGCCCCCAAATAGTGACTAATTTTTGGGGGCAATTCAAATTAAGTTTTTTTTAAAACACTCTAATGTATAACACTCATATTCTTTGTTTGGCTTACCGTGCCATCTATAATAATGGAATAATAATAAATTCCATTGCTTAGTGCGCCTCCATCAACTTGTATTTTGTCAATTGGTTTATTTAGTTTTTGGGTAAATAATGTTTGACCTAATACATTGGTAATTCTTAATTCAGCATTGGTATAATTTTGCCAAATTTCGTAATCAATGATGGTGGAGTTGTTGAAAGGGTTTGGATAGTTAGTAAGGGCAACTAGCTGCTGGATTCTAGCACCTGGCTTGTAATTGGTTTCATTTTGAAGTACAGTTTTATTGCTAGCATTATTTATTTCATAAAAAGCAGTTTGCTTTTTGGTGTACAGCGTTCCACCTAAATGCAATGAATCAATCCAAACTGTATCGCAATAAGTGAACGAACTACAGAAATTACTTGCTATTAAACATACTACATAATTACTATCGAATGCAGGGAAAGTATGAATAGGATGTGTTTCAAAACTATTTGCGCTGCCATCGCCAAAGTTCCATTCGTAATGGGTAGCTTTGCTATTAGGTTCTGTATAGTTCATTAAATAAACAGTGCTATCAAACTGCATGGCTGGGGCAAATAATGGCGTGAGTATAGTATCAACCAAAATGGTTATTTCATCTATTTCAGCCACACTTGGTGCAATTACAGATAAAATATATTTTGAACTTTTTGTAGGTGCATCTACCGCTACAAAGTAATTATCCCAATTGGTTAAAATACTTGTGTCACCATCTGTTATTCTGCTCCAGGTTGTAGTAATTTCGTTTACATGTAAGTTTAAATAATCGTTGTATTGTGTAAACAAATTATCAATACAAGGGTCTATATTTCCCCAATTATTTAAACTATCTAAATGATCTTTTAAGGGAGTATCGCTAGTTACTGTATTTTTAAAATCATCGAGTGCCGGTAAACTAGAATTACTAAATGAAGTAAAACTTTGATAAAATGTTTTAAACCAATATTTTTTAAAGAACATTTCTTTGTTCAAGGTACTGGTAAACATTTGGAACAAATTTATTGGACAAGGAGTAGTAGCATTTTCAAAGCTTTGGTCGTGCATGAAATGAGTAAAATACCTAAAATAATTAGCTAGATTGCCGGTGTTATACATATCATAGTATCGCATAAATTGAGTATTGTCGTAATAATACAACATACCTAAAAACAAACTCATGTCGTAAGGAAAACCAATTAATGTTTCGGTGCTGTGGGTACTGTCAAAACATAAGGTATCAGCATAACCCGCGTTGGCATAACGGTTGTATTTGATGTGTGCGGTGTCGGTTGCGGTACAAGTTCCTTTTTTGGCTACTAGTATATAAGTTACACTGTCTAATGGTGTACTTATTGGAGTTAAACTAGTAATAGAATCAAGCCAGTAAGTGGGTTCCCAATGGAAACTATCGGCTTCAGTAATAAATCCTTTCAATTTAACCGAAGTTGCACCACTTACTATTTGTGCGTATGCAGTTGGTCGTTCTAAAGTTATACTTACACCCGAAGGAATGGTAATGCTATCGTAAACCGAAATTGTTCCGCAAGAATTACTAATGGTTAGCGATACTAAATAAGTTCTTCCTCCTTTAAAAAAGTAATCGCCAAATCCAATGGTACTAGGCAATAAACCATAATAACTTTGGGTGTATGTTTTAGCTAAAATACCTTTGCTTAATTTTATACTATTGGTATCGGGTTTTTCTGTTACCTCTATGGCGTATGTTACCGGTGTGGGATGATAGTCGACCAAATTAGCTGTAAATGTTCCTATTCCTTCACATGCTGTACTTGGAATGTCTATTTCTACATCAGGTTGGGTTGTAGTGTATATGTAAGCTGTTGTATCATCAAATAATTCGCAATCGTTCCAAACAGAGATAGTAACACGATGTAAGGTACCAGGGTTAAAATAATAAGTCCAATCTTCGGGTGTATTATGTGGCTCTTTACACACGGGGTCAGGCAAAATAGAATCTTGAACTATGGTTTCCATAATACAAGTATCTATCCATGTGTTTATACCTGTTTGAGCATTTCTAATTAATAAACTATCCATTCTACAAACTTTAATTTGGTATCGTGCATCGTTTACTATTCTGTTTAACTTTATATGTAAAGGTTCACCGGGACATAAAGTATCATTTTTTGCTTGAAATACAGCCATTGGTTTTCCAAAACTAGTATATCCCCACTCTTTGTTTACTATTGGACAAGTGGTATCTAACCCACAAATAGGATAAGTAAAAAATGGTAATGAAGTATCAGGCAAAATATTATCAGTTTGAAGGATTGATTTGATAACAAAATATACTCCTTCATTTGCTTTATCTAGTCCAGCTTGTGTAGGAATCAAAAACAAATTTCTATCTACAGTATCTCCCGCAGTTCGTCTGTATTCTATATGTGCATCGGGTTCTATGTGAATATATGCACCTGGTTCAGCTACTATTTCGCCCCAACCACTGTTACAAGTTCCGCTATCGCCAATTTGTAAAAAGGCCCCTGTTTTTACTATTAAACTTCCGTTTCGTTTTACGTAAATAGCACCCCCATTTTTTACATGGGTATAACTACCAGCACCTAATACCAAAGCACTTCCTGAGGTTATGGTAATGGAACTGTTATCGCTGTATGCTGCCACCATGGAATCAATACCTTTACAGCTTTTTCTTGAAAAAGCTTTGGTTTGGCAAGGACCTTCAATTATGATGGAGTCTAGAGAATTAACATATACACCTGAACAAAAATCAAGTTTTGAACTATTGGTTAGCTTTAACAAACCAGTAGGTTGTTTAATGGCTAATTTATGGCCTAAAGTATGTTTTACTCCATCTTCTATTTCAAAGGTGGTATCTATTCCTTTCCAATTAGGAGGAAAATAACAGTTTATACAATTAAATTTTTCTTGCACATAAAAGGTAGTTTCTTCTGTTGGAAGTGCAATATTTATGGTATTGGTTAGTGAATCATATCTACTCGGAATGGTATCTTGTGAGCCAGTTTTCAAGGCTAACATTTCAACGCCTCTGCCTACATCGGCTAAGTGAAATTTTACTGTATCGGCACTGTTTGGAGTAACCAATGGTTTGATACTACACAAATACAATTGCCTTCCAGAAAATGAAATAGACGCATCTATAGCTTTGGTAGATGATATGATAATGGAATCTTTAAATTTTAAATAGGTGCCATTACTAAAACTAGCATGTTTTATATTGGTACTACTTACAGGGCAATATTTGTAACCATACCTACTTTCGCCATATGTATGATTAAAAATAAAAGCTTTTTGTGCATTTAGTTTTAGTTTAGAAGTAGTTTGTGATGGCAAATTAAATGGATTGGTAACACTATCGGCAATACCACCTTCCCAACGTGTAAAATGGATGTGGGAAACGGTGTCGTTAATTGTTTTATTAGGATTCGGTTGAATATTTTTGCCTAGAAATTTTGCTATTATTGATGTGTCTACACCGTTTATAAATTCTATTTTTGTAATTACGTGGTCGGCTGTTTCTTCTTTGGTAACAGTAGGCAGAGGCCAATTGCATTTTTGCGGATAAAGGAATGATTGGAAAATTGTTTTTTTAGTGGGTTGGTGAATTTGTAAACGGGTAATATGTTCATTTACCAAATCAGACGCATCATTATTTTCATTATTTTCCCAACTTTGTTTACCATTAGTGTTGTTATTTAAAATAGAAATATGAGCAGTTAAACCCCAACTATTAATGTCATTACTGCATGGAAATGTCCATCGGTGAATATTTCCAACTTTTCTATAACTTTTTAGTAAAGGTGAAGTTGAATTATCATTTACTTCTTTATTCCCGTTGCCATTTAAGTTATATTTTACTTCGCTAAAATTGTCATTATCCAAAAATTCTACATTAATAAAGTCATTTATAATATAATAAAAATTTTCTGAGTTATTTATGGCTTTTACATTACGTGTCAACATTTCCCATCCCGGTGCTATTAGTGGAAGGTCTGTCAAAGTTGACCTATATTGAAAAGTTAATTTAAACTCTTGAATATTCGAGAATTTACCATCATTTATTAACTTGAATTGTGGGTTTTCATATTTTCTTGAAATAGCTTCTCTACTATCATCTATTTCTATAGTATTATGCATCCAATATTTATTGGTATTATTACCATGCTCTGGTTCCCAACCTGTGTATGGCGGATCTATGGCTAGTGGAATAATACTTTCATCCTTGTTACAAGCATAAATCATAAAACTGCCCATGTCATCATCTTCATGTAATTCACTATTGCCAGATTGTGGATCAATTGCATAACCTTTTTCTGCTAACATATGAAAAGTATTTTCCGAATTTTGTGTTCCACTCCTCAATATAATGTTACCTGAGTTTTCATTGTAATAATATTTGTCTGGTTTATCTACCTTTCCTTCACCCATAGCAAAAATATAATCACCTCTTAAATCTACTGCACCATTTGAAATATAATTTGCAAAACTTTTGTATTCGCCCCCTAATATTCCTATTAAATTACCTTTATTGATTTTCGAATTGTCGTAACTTGGCAAAGTTTGGTCGCTATTCTGAACTTTAACGTACCATTCTAATATGTTTTTATACTTTTGTTGAGCTAAATAGTTTTTTCCGTTATTTATGGGTAAAAAGTTGGATGCGCTACGTATATAAGGAAAGAAAACAGACGCTAGGTCGTTAAAATAAGAAGTTCCTTCAGCATAACCCGCAGTTCCATCAGGGCTTGTCATTGGTACATCATCAAATCCATAACCATGGTCACCAATAAAAAAATTATCTTCCATTCCATCTTCCCCCCATTCAATTATACCCAGTATATTGTCCTCTCCGCCTTCCGTTCCATGCGATCTTCTATACCAATTAACTGGGCTATACTTTGGACTTGGTCGAACCCAATCGAAAAGGCCAATAAAATAATTTGTTTCTACACCCGCATCGTTAAGCACAATGGCTGCCATACCAAGTGCACTAGCGCAAATTATACCATGATTCTTTTTCCAGCCACTAGTTGAATTAATGATTGAATTTGATTCAGAATAAATATTCCTTGAAAATTGGCGTAATTTATTTCTTGGAGAACAATCTCCATCTGAATGATTTCTATCTCCATCATAAGCAGCAATACCTCCACCAGTTTTTAGCAAATCATAAGCTTGTAAATAATACACAAGTTGAATAGCTTTGTTTCTTACTTTTTTGCAACCATAAGAAGCACCCCAATTGCAAAATTGCACATTAGGGTTAAGGTTACGTAAGCCTTGGTTTGCCCTATCAAAAAACCAATTTTTATCTGATAGTATCAATGGTTTTAAAGTATCTTTACCTTGTTCTGTAGTGTCGTATTTTAATTCTAATAAATATACTATGGCATTGTTTTTTACCCAAGCAGGGTGTAAGCAAGTTTGCTCTTCTTGCAATTCAGGACACCTATCTGGCTCAGGAGCTATGGCAGATTTATATATTCCTTTGAAAAGGTCGGCATATGAATATATGAAAAATTTTCTATTAACAATCTTGTAATTATTGATATTTTTTCTTATCTGTTCCAGAGATGTATCTTTATTAAATTTATCATCTCGAACAAACATTGTATAAGGGTTGCCATAACGCATGCCTTGTTCTTTAACTCGTTTTCTAAATAACTCTTCGGGCGCATTGCTCTCATCGTGGTAATAACATTGAGCATTAGCTTTTTTCGTATAACAAAGTGCAGCAACTACAATTGTTACAACACAAATTACTTTTTTTAAATTTTTAGTAACCATATTTTTCCTCCATTAAATTGAATTTTTAAAAAGCCATAATTGAAATTGTATAATGAATAAAAAACATCATCTACCTTGGGTAATCCTGAATAATAATAACCATTAATTAATATTGAATCTGTATAGAATTTTTCAGAATTAAAGTAATAAGGGTAATCATTAGCATAAAGTATATTAATATTAAACTCAATTAAAGTTCTTTCTTTATTTCCTGTTATTTTATACTTTATTCTATTAAGTTCTAAATTATTTCCTAAGTATTCAAAAATGATTGTTTCATTGTTATCTACTTGGTATCTTGAGCATTCCAAATCGCCTATATTTTTGCTTATAACATCCATATAAGCTCTTTTTCCATTTCCTATTAGTATGGCTGTATCACCCGCATCGCTTATATAAGTTAAGGTATCA
>CAISTO010000234.1 GCA_903888395.1 uncultured Bacteroidota bacterium
CTATATTAGATTTTACAATGAAATTGTTTTGCTTGTTTTTTTTAATAGGTGTAATTCCCATTGCATTTGCGCAGCCAATATTTGATCCAATTGGTGCTAAATCATGGAGTCTAGGTGGTTGTTCTACAGCTGAAAGTAATATTTTTTCATGTGCTAATAACATGGCCTCAAGTACAGAAATAAAATCAATTCAATTTGGAATATATAATCAAACAAGGTTTGGGTTAAAACAACTTAACTCTATTAATACATGTTTAATGTTTTCAAAAAAATGGTTGCAAATTGGTGCAAATATCAATCATTTTGGTTACGAAAAATTTAACCAGCAAAACATGAGCATTGGTATTGCCAAAAAACTAAACAACAGTTTTAGTTTAGGAATTACTTTAAATTATATTGCCATAAATATAGCAGAACAAGAAAATACAGGTGCTTTTGCAGGAAGTTTAAGTGCTTTTTTTAAGGCAAACAAAAATCTTCAATTTGGACTTTTAATATTTAACCCTACTCAAAGCAAATACAATATAAATTCACATGGAAATGTAATAACTTTTGGAAGAATTGGAGTTAAATACTTAATAAATAAAAATGTGTATTTAACAGCTGATGCTGATAAAACTTTATCGCAAACTTTAATACTTAGAAGTGGAATAAATTACGTTTTGCAACCTAATTTTGAATTAAGTTTGGGTTATGCCAACAATCCAAATTATATCACTTTTGGATTCAGTACTAAACTAAAACAATTTGATTTATTATTTGCCAGTAGTTTTCACCAAACATTGGGTTTAACGCCACACTTAGGAATGGTTTTTCATGGAAAATAAATTCAATTTTCTATTGAAATACATGCTCATTTTAGCTTTCATATATTCAAGTAAAAATTTGATTGCACAAAAACTACAACCAAAAAATGATATCATTTCAAGCATCATTGAAAAGCTAATTGAAAACCAAGAATCACAATTAGATTATAATGATTTACAAGCTCAATTAGCCTATTATTTTGACACAAAAATAGACTTGAACAAATGCTCGGAAAATGAATTGCAACAGTTATTTTTTTTGAAGCAAAGTGAAATTATTTCAATTTTAAATCATCGAAAAAAATATGGTGATTTGGAAAGTATTTATGAACTCCAAGCAATAGATAATTTAAGTGATGAAACCATATTTTATATAAAGCATTTTACCGAAGTTAATGAAACAAATAAACAGTTAAAATTAAGCGAACTTACACAGGTAGGAAAAACCGAAATTATATTACAACACGAAAACGATTTTCAACAAAAATTGGGCTATAAAACAAGCGAATTAAAACTACAAAATAAACAGTATTATTTAGGTTCTCCATACAGATATGTGTTACGTTTAAAACAAAAAATTGGCAAAAGAATTGACATAGGTTTTACTGGAGAAAAAGATGCAGGAGAACAATTTTTAATTGGTACTCAAGGCAAAGGATTTGACTATAATTCAGCCCATGTTCATTTTAAAAATATTGGATATTTTAGTTCTATAATTATTGGTGATTACCAAGCAAATTTTGGACAAGGTTTAACATTTGGAAGTGGCCTTTCTGCTGGTAAATCAGCTTATGTATTAAATGTAAACAGGTACTACCAAAATATCAGGCCTTATAGAAGTGTAAATGAATTTGAGTTTATGCGTGGTGCTGCCATTGATTACAAATATAAAAGCTGGCAATTTGTTTCATTTATATCTTATAAAAACATCAATACTAATTTTCAAAATGCTGATACCAATAATATCAATTCCTTTGATGGTTTTACGGGATTTAATTATACAGGATTTAACAGAACGGCCAATGAAATATTAGACAAAGACAATGTAAAACAAAGCATTTTGGGAGTTCATGTTCAAAAAGATTTTAATTTTTTACAGATAGGATTTACTGGAATTAAAACAAATTACAATGTTCCTTTCTTGCCAAGCAATCAATTATATCAAATGTATAATTTTAGTGGTAATCAATTAATGAATGCAGGATTAGATTATAAACTTTCATTAGGAAATGCATTTTTTAGTGGGGAATTTTCGAAAAGTGAAAATGGTGGATTTGCTACTACAAATTCTTTACTGCTAACGCTTGACGGTAAACTCGATTTATGTTTATTATACAGGAATTTTGAAGCAAACTATCAAACTACATTTAATAATCCTTTTGCGGAAAATAGTGATGGTAAAAATGAAACTGGTTTTTATTTTGGTATTACTTACAAGCCAGTAAAAGCATTTACAATTAACAGTTATATTGATTTTTATAAATCGGCTTGGTTACGGTATCAAATAGATGCACCCAGTAAAGGATTCGATTTATTGAGCGAAGTTCAATATAATCCTAGTAAAGTTATTAATATTTATTTTAGATACAAATTTGAAAATAAACAGAAAAATGAAAGCAATAATGTTTTAGCTTTATACAATGTTTTGGCCGAACAAATTCGCCAACAATTTAGGTTCCATTTAAAATACAAAATCAGTTTATTTATAGAGACTGAAAGTCGTTTTGAACAATCAGAATATAGCACTAAAAACACTTCCAATGCTTATGGAACGCTCATTTACCAAGATTTAAAATTTAAGTTTTACAAAAACAAATTTACCATTAATACGCGTTTGGCATTATTTGACATTGATGAATTCAATGCCCGCATTTATGCTTTTGAAGACAATGTGCCTTATACTTATAGTGTGCCAATGTTTCAAAATAGTGGTACAAGATTTTACTTAATGGCAAATTATAAAATTACAAAAAATATAAAAGTTTTTGCGCGATTTTCAAATACCCAATATAACAATTTAAAATCAATTGGTAGCGGATTAGAGCAAATAAATGGGAACACACAAAGCGATTTAATCATACAATTTCAAATGAGTTTTTAAAGCCGTTTCAATCAATTAACAATTAAAATTATTGCAAAATTGTTAATCTTTTGGATCATTCTTGTAAACTAGCAAATAAAAACTGACCTTTACCGCTTAATGAAAAAGAAAGTAGAAATTCTATCACCTGCAAAAAATTTAATTCAAGGAATGGCAGCTATCAATGCCGGTGCAGATGCAGTTTATATAGGCGCTCCGCAATTTGGAGCTCGTTCAAATGCTACAAACTCATTGGAAGATGTGGCAGAATTGGTAAAATACGCTCATTTATTTAAAGCGCAAGTTTTTGTAGTGGTAAATACCATTTTGTATGACAATGAATTAGACGATTGCAAAAAAATGATTTACACCTTGTATGACATTGGTGTAGATGCGCTCATTATTCAAGACATGGCCATTATGGAAATGGATTTACCGCCAATAATTATTCATGCAAGCACGCAAGCCAATAATAGAGATCCTCAACATGTAAAATTCCTAAAAGATGCAGGAATGAAACGTGTGGTTTTAGCGAGAGAATTAAATTTAGATCAGATAAAAGACATTAGTACTGCCACCGATGTAGAATTAGAATTTTTTGTGTCAGGTGCACTTTGTGTTTCGTTCAGTGGTAATTGCTACATGAGTGTGGCCAATGGCGAACGCAGTGCAAACAGAGGTTCATGTGCACAAAACTGCAGGTTGCCTTACAACTTAATTGATGGAACTGGAAAAACATTAATTGAAAATAGCCATTTATTATCCATTAAGGATTTAGATTTAAGTGAGCAATTGCCAAATTTGGTGGAAGCAGGAATCACTTCTTTTAAAATAGAAGGCCGTTTAAAAGACATGGTTTATGTTAAGAATAACACTTCTTTTTTACGTAAAAAATTAGACGCATTTTTAGAAAATAACGATACTTATCAAAAAGCTTCATCTGGCCGCACTCACTATAATTTTGAAGCCGAAATGGATAGAAGTTTCAACAGAGGTTACACTGATTATTTTGTAAACAAACGCACTGAAAAAATTGGTTCATGGGAAAGCCCAAAATCGCAAGGACAGTTAATAGGTAAAGTTTTACAAGTAAAAGCAAATGGCTATGTAATAGAAAATAGTGAGTTGTTAAACAACGGAGACGGACTATTTTTTCTGAATGAAAATAATGAACCAGATGGCGCGCAAATAAATATTATAATCAATGACATAGTGGTTCCAAACACTTTTAAACCATTAAAACCAGGAACTATTATTTACAGAAATTCTGATGCTAATTTTAACAGATTAGTGGAGCGAGATGATAGTGCAATTAGAAAAATAGGCGTTTCATTAAAATTTACCGAAACCATTAATGGCTTTCAATTATTAGCAATTGATGAAGATGGACATGAAAGTGTTGCTAGTTTTCAAACAGAAAAAGAATTAGCTAAAAATGAAGAATCTACTGTTCCAAATATCAAAAAAAATCTTTCAAAAACGGGTAATACACCCTTTATTGTTGATGATATTTCAGTAGAATTTACTAAAAATTGGTTTTTACCAATATCAAAAATTAACGATATCAGAAGATTGGTATTGGAACAATTAATTGATATCAGGATCAATGAATACCACAGAGATGAATTCCAAATAACAAAAACCGATCATCCTTATCCAGTATCACAACTTGATTTTACCTATAATGTAGCTAATAAATTAGCTAGGGCATTTTACAAAAGACATGGGGTTACAGAAATAGAAAAGGCTTTTGAATTACAATGGGATCCTGGCAAATCGAGGGTGATGACTACCAAATATTGTGTAAAATATGAACTAGGTAAATGTTGGAGATTTAACAAAGACACCATGGGTGAAAAATTGGTGGAACCATTAACTTTAAAACACGGAGAAAATGAATACAAATTGAAATTTAACTGCAAACCCTGTGAAATGGAAATTTGGGAAAAAGATGCAGAATTAACTTTTGAAGAAGAAGAATAGTTACTACAAAAACTTTTCTGAAATAATATTTAAGCAAAAAAGGGTTTTTAAAACAATGTTTTAAAAACCCTTTTTTTTACTTTTGGAAAATAAAGATCTATATTTTATTGAATAATTATTTTCTTATAACTGTTGTTGTTATTAGCATTTATTTGTAAAAAATAAACTCCAGCTTTGCAATCATTTAGGTTTAATTTCAAAGTGTTTGCACCTTTTGTTAATTGATCATCAAACAATGTTCTGATTTTTTTACCATCAATACTTATTAAGTTTATAACTGTATTTGAACTTTGAAAAAGTGTAAAATCAACTTGTAATAAATCAA
>CAISTO010000235.1 GCA_903888395.1 uncultured Bacteroidota bacterium
AGAAGCATTATTTAATGATTCTCCAATTTCGATTTTTATTTTAAATAACGATGGAAAAGTTGTTAATGCAAATCAATGTGCAATCAATTTGTTAAATATTACGAATATTGAAATTAAATCAAAAACTATTTTTGATTTGTTGCCAAATATAAATTTGATATTTCCAAAAGCTTGGTGGCAAAAATTATATTATTCTAATAAAAAAGAATTAATTACTCAAATAATCAATGATAAGAATGAAACTATTTCAATAAAAATTAATGTTCAACTTAATATTGATAATGATTTACACTTAATTTACGTTTCTGAAATTGACAGACCCATTTACAAAGAAAATAACTTACTAAAATCTGAAGATAAATTTGCAGCTTTATTTGATAGTAGCAATGATTTAATTTCTATTTTAAGCCCACAAAAAACTATTTTATCGTTTAATAAATTATTTGAACATTATATAAAAGTTGTTTTCGATTTACAAGTTATTGAAGGCGATGATATCATTGATTATGTTGTAAATGAAAACAGAGACAGCTTCATAGAAAACTTTGAATTGGCTCTAAAAGGCAAAGAAATAAATTATGAAAAGGAAGTTTTTTATAATGAATTAACAATTTGGTGGCATATTACTTATTTGCCAATTAGAAATTCAAATGGTGAAATTTTAGCAGTTGCATTTGTGCTTAAAAACATTGATGATAGAAAAATAGCGGAGGAAGCCTTAGTTAAAAGTGAAGAAAGATTTAAGTTGATTGTTGCTGGATTAAATGAAGGTTGGTGGGATTGGGATTTACAAAATAACATTGTTTTTTATTCGCCAAAATGGTGGAATAATATTGGTTACAATAACAATGAATTAGTTAATATTCCTAACTATTGGGAAAAAATAGTTCATCCAAATGATTTGGAAAGAGTTCAAAAAATTTTTAATGAATCACTTATTTCCAATAAAAAAACATATGAAATAGAATATAGGGCCAAGCATAAAGAAGGACATTTTGTTTTTATGTTTTCAAGGGGTTATTTTTTGCGAGATGATTCAGGAAAGGCAATTCGTGTTTCTGGTTCAGACATGGATTTAACAGAAAGAAAGCAATCCGAAAATTTATTATTAGAAAATCAAAGAAAGCTTCAAATTGCTCAAAAATTAGCTTTTTTAGGTAATTATGAATTAAATATAATTAATTTTAAATATCAAGCGTCTCAAACTATTTTCGATATTTTAGGAATTGACGAAAACTTTATAAAATCTATTCATGATTTTATAAAGTTAGTACATTTAGACGATAAGGATAAAGCCCTAAATTACTATCAAAACAGTAAATTTGTAGATGTTAACAGTACTTGTGAATTTAGAATAATTAATAATAAAACTGGACAAATAAGATGGCTTTCTGATTTTTCAAATATAGAGTTTAATGAAAATGGTGAAGCATCTAGAATTATTGGTGCTATTCAAGATATTACTGCACGAAAAAATATAGAATTTGACATACAAAAAAATGAAACAAAATACAGTAGTCTAATTGAAAATATGGAATTAGGAATTTTGGAGGTAGATAACAACGAAATAATAACAAAAGCATATCCTAAATTTTGTGAATTAGTAGGTTATAACGAAAATGAACTAATTGGAAAAAATGCAATAGAAATATTTGTTCCAGTAAAAAAAATAAATGATTTTCACTCCACTACTGGCGATAGGAAAAAAGGTTTTTCCAGTGCTTACGAGATTCAAATTTTACATAAAACAGGAGAAATTATTGATGTATTAGTTAGTGGAACTCCTTTATTTGACGATCAAGGAAACGTTATAGGTTCAATAGGAATACATTATAATATTACTGAAAGAAAAGCAACGGAATCTAATTTAAAAAAATCTTTTGATTTGGTCACAGAACAGAATAATAGGTTATTAAATTTTTCTAATGTTTTTTCACTTAATTTAAGTTCTCATACAAGTCGTATTTTTAATCTTATAAGTTCTTTAAAAACATCAACAAGTAATGCAGAAAAGCACGAAATAATTGAACAATTGAATGCTGTTTCCAGCTTACTAAACGAAACACTATCAGATTTGAATGATGAAATTTCGCTTCAAAAAAATCTAAAATCATAGATTTAATATTTTTTTTACAATTGATTATAAAAATTAAATAGGGAATTGATACTAATATTTAAACACCTACTTTTTATAAATATCTTCTAATGCATCTTTTATTTTTAAATATTCAAATTTAAAACCAGTTTCTTCCGTTTTTTTGGAAGTAATATTTTGGCTCATAAATATAACCGATGCCATTTCACCAAAAACTAATTTTAAAATAAAGGCGGGTATATTGGGTAAAAAAAATGGTCTGTTTAATGCTTTTGCAATTTGTTTTGTCATTTCATAGTTTGTAACTGGATTTGGGGCTACCGCGTTATAAACACCTTGCATTTTCTCATTTTTAGCAGCAAATAAAAATAAGTTAGCCATGTCTGTAATGTGTATCCAACTAGTAATCATTTTTCCATTTCCTAAAGCTGCTGCTAATCCATATTTTGCTGGTGCAGCAACACTTTTTAAATACCCAGCATCTTTACTCAAAACGATTCCAGTTCTTATTTTTACAACTCTAATTCCTATGTTTTCAAATTTGTTCACCTCATTTTCCCATTGATTGGTTAAATTAGCTAAAAAATCATTACCAATTTCACTTGTTTCGTTTAATAAATCATCATTTTGGTTTTTGTAAATTCCAATTGCAGAAGCACAAATAATAGATTTTGGTTTATTTTGTCTCAGATTTAAGGTTTCAAACAACAATTGAGTTGACTTTATTCTACTATCAATTAATTCTTTTTTACGATTAGCTGACCATTTTTTATCAGCTATTCCAGCACCGGCCAAATGAATGATTACATCAACATCTTGAAAACAATTTTCATCTATTTGGTTAGTATAAATATTCCAATTGAAACTTTTTACACCTATTTTATTTTTTTTTGAACTTGTTAACCAATTAACATCTTCATTTTTTTTTAAAAGTAATTTAGTTATTTCGCTGCCTATTAAGCCACTACCACCTGTAATTAGATATTTCATATTTTATTTTATATAATTGAAAACATTCATACTCTCATTATGTTTATGAAATGTAATAATAAAATAATAATTAGCATTTGGCAACGTTTTCTATAAAAGATATTGAATCATTAACTGGCATTAAAAGTCACACTTTAAGGATTTGGGAACAGCGCTTTGGCTTTTTAAAGCCAAAGCGCACAGAAACCAATATTCGTTATTATGATGATGAAGATTTAAAACTGCTATTAAATATTAGCGTTTTAAATAATCACAATGTTAAAATTTCGGAAATTGCTAAAATGACAGCTAGTGAAATGTCAAATTCAATTGTTAAACTTTCTAATAATTCGAATAAATTCACCAATCAAATTAAAGATTTAATTTCACCAATGATGTCGTTTGATGAGTTGGGATTTCACAATAAATTAAATGAATTAATTAATGACATTGGTTTAGAAGAAACGTATATAAATATCATTTTGCCTTTTTTAGTTGAAGTAGGATTATTATGGCAAATAGGAGCTATTCAGCCATCTCATGAACATTTTGTAACAAATATTATTAAACAAAAACTTTTTTGCCACATTGATAATCAAGTGGCCAATAAAGGTGAATTCAGAAAAAAATTCTTACTGTTTTTACCCGAAACGGAAACTCATTCATTAAGTTTATTATTTGCAAATTATATCATTCGTTCACGCGGACATGATGTTATTTTTTTAGGCCAAGAAGTTCCTTTAGAAGATTTAAAAAATGCTTTTAAAAATGAATCTCCTGATTATATTTATACCACTGCAACAATAGCACATTTGAAAGTTCCTGTTCAAGAAATGCTTAATTTTTTGAGTGAGAATTGGCCACATTCTCAGATTTTAGTTTCTGGTTATCAGTTTATTGTTTCCGATGCTCATATTCCAACAAATGTTCATATATTGAAAAAAGCAGATGAATTTATTAGTTTTATCAATGGCATTTCCATAGAATACTTAAGAAATAGTTAAGATTTAGGAGAAGTGAAATGAGACAATAATTTTAATTACTCAATTTCTTTTTTATCAGTTTTGTTATTGCTTAGGCTAAATTAAAAACAGCAATATTTATTAGTATTGTTTCTAATAAATATAAAATTAACAAAGCGTATTAATGTTTCCTTATTATTATTGTTATCTTTTATATAAATTATTTTTTAAACAACTATACACAATTATTTCTCCAAATTAACCAATTGTTTTTCAATATATTTTTCCAATCTTTTTGCTAAACTAAATTAGTAAAATATTTTAGCAAAATCACTTATTTTCGCCCAATATCATCATTAGTGCAAATATGGAAATTGTAGAAAAATATACTCCAGTTAATAAAATTAGAATTGTAACCGCTGCTGCTTTGTTCGATGGACATGATGCTGCCATTAATATTATGCGCAGAATTATCCAATCAACCGGTGCCGAAGTAATTCATTTAGGACATGATAGAAGTGCGGAAGAAGTAGTGGATACTGCTATTCAGGAAGATGCTAATGCAATAGCCATGACCAGTTACCAAGGTGGACATGTGGAGTATTTTAAGTTTATGCATGATTTACTGCAAGAAAAAGGTTGCGGACATATCAAAATATTTGGTGGTGGAGGTGGTGTAATTTTACCTACAGAAATTGCTGAATTACATGCTTATGGGATTTCCAGAATATACTCTCCCGATGATGGACGCGCAATGGGATTGCAAGGCATGATTAATGATATGTTGCAACAATCTGATTTTGCAACAGGCGCTAATTTATTGGTCGAAGCAAATGAAATCAATCAAAAAGTAAAAGAACAAGATTATAAATCGATTGCTAAATTAATTTCAGCAGCCGAAAATTTCCCTGATGAATTTGCCTTATACAATCAACAAATCAACAATTCAACAAATCAACAATCTAACACGCCAGTGTTAGGTATTACCGGAACTGGTGGTGCAGGAAAATCATCATTGGTAGATGAATTGGTGCGCAGGTTTTTGATGGATTTTGAAGACAAAACAATCGCTATTATTTCTGTTGATCCAAGTAAACGTAAAACTGGTGGCGCATTATTGGGGGATAGAATTAGAATGAATTCAATTAAAAATTCTCGTGTTTATATGCGTTCATTGGCCACTCGTCAAAGTAATTTGGCATTATCAAAATATGTAAAAGAAGCCATTGATGTAATCAAAGCTGCACAATTTGATTTGATAATTTTAGAAACTTCGGGCATTGGTCAAAGCGATACTGAAATTATTGAACATAGCGATATGAGCTTGTATGTAATGACACCAGAATATGGTGCTGCTACGCAATTAGAAAAAATTGATATGTTGGATTTTGCCGACATCATTGCATTAAATAAATTTGATAAAAAAGGTTCGTTAGATGCATTGAGAGATGTAAAAAAACAATACCAACGCAACCATCAATTATTTGATAAAGACCCAGATTTGATGCCAGTTTTTGGAACCATTGCTTCGCAATTCAATGATCCAGGAATGAATAGATTGTATAAATCTATCATGGAAAAATTGGTAGAGAAAACAGGCGCTAATTTAAATTCGGATTATCATATCAGTGAGGAAATGAGCGAAAAGATTTACATCATTCCGCCTGCTCGCATTCGTTATCTTTCTGAAATTTCGGAAAACAACCGCAACTACGATAAATGGGTAAGCAAACAAGCTGAAATTGCTGATCAGTTATTTGGTTTAAAATCAAGTATTGAAACCATCAAATCATCGAAAATGGATGATAAAGATAGGTTGGTAAAAGCCTTGGAAGAAGCTTATTTTACTGTAAATTTAGATTTAGACCCTCGCAATAAAATACTGTTAGATACTTGGGAGGAAAAAATTGCGCAGTATAAAAATGAGTATTATATTTTTAAAGTTCGCGATAAAGAAATAAAAATAAAAACGCACTCAGAATCGCTTTCACATTCACAAATTCCAAAAGTAGCTGTTCCCAAATTTAAAGGTTGGGGCGATATTTTACGTTGGGCTTTGCAAGAAAATTTCCCTGGCGAATTTCCTTACACAGCTGGAATTTATCCGTTTAAACGTGAAGGTGAAGATCCAACTAGGATGTTCGCGGGAGAAGGTGGACCGGAAAGAACAAATAAACGTTTTCATTATGTAAGTAAAGGCATGCCAGCTAAGCGTTTGAGTACTGCTTTTGATTCGGTAACTTTATACGGACAAGACCCTGACCACAGACCTGATATTTATGGAAAAGTAGGTAATTCAGGTGTGAGTGTTTGGAGTTTAGATGCTGCAAAAAAATTGTATTCTGGCTTCAATCTTGCCGATCCCAAAACTTCGGTATCCATGACCATTAATGGGCCTGCGGCAATTATTTGTGCATTTTTTATGAATGCTGCCATTGACCAACAATGTGAAATTTATATCAAACAAAATGGTTTAGAAGCAGAAGTAAATGAAAAATTAGCAGCAATTTTTAAATCAAGAGGAACAGCAAGACCAACTTATAACGAAGAAATTCCTGATACCAACGATGGCTTAGGCTTAATGTTATTAGGCGTTACAGGCGATATGGTTTTACCTGCTGATGTGTATGAAAAAATTAAAGTAGAAACTTTAAAACAAGTTCGTGGAACTGTTCAAGCTGATATTTTAAAAGAAGACCAAGCACAAAATACTTGTATTTTCTCTACCGAATTTTCATTACGTGTAATGGGCGATGTGCAGCAATATTTTATCAATAATGCGGTGCGTAATTTTTATTCGGTTTCTATAAGTGGTTATCATATTGCCGAGGCAGGAGCAAATCCTATTACACAGTTGGCTTTGACACTTTCTAACGGATTTACTTTTGTAGAATATTACTTAAGCCGTGGAATGAATATTGATGATTTTGCGCCAAATTTATCGTTCTTCTTTAGCAACGGAATTGACCCTGAATATTCAGTTATTGGAAGAGTAAGTCGTAGAATTTGGGCTAAAGCCATGAAGCTAAAATATGGTGGAAATGAACGCAGTCAAATGATGAAATACCATATTCAAACAAGTGGTAGAAGTTTACACGCACAAGAAATTGATTTCAATGATATTCGTACAACTTTACAAGCACTTTACGCTATTTACGATAATTGTAATTCATTACATACTAACGCGTATGATGAAGCCATTACAACACCAACAGAAGAATCAGTGCGCAGGGCAATGGCTATACAGTTAATCATTAACCGTGAGTTAGGTTTGGCTAAAAATGAAAATCCGTTGCAAGGTTCATTTATCATTGAAGAATTAACTGATTTGGTAGAAGCTGCAGTACTTGCTGAGTTCGATAAAATTAACGAACGTGGTGGCGTTTTAGGCGCTATGGAAACCATGTATCAACGTAATAAAATACAAGAAGAAAGTATGTATTACGAAATGTTAAAACATACGGGTGAATATCCAATTATTGGAGTAAATACATTCTTAAGTTCTAAAGGTTCGCCAACAGTTATTCCGCAAGAAGTAATTCGTTCAACCACCGAAGAGAAAGAATTTCAAATTACGATGCTGAATGAATTAAAAGCTGGAAACATTGAAAAAGGACAAGAAATGTTGGCTAAAATTCAACAAGTAGCCATCCATAACGGAAACATATTTGAAGCCTTAATGGAAACAGTAAAATACTGCTCATTAGGACAAATTACTAACGCCTTATTTGAAGTTGGTGGACAGTATAGAAGGAATATGTAGGAAATGTTGAATTTTGGATGTTGAATTTGAATGATTCATTAACTGATGCCATCGCTTAAAGCGATGGCATCAGTTAAAAACACCTACTAATTTTCATATATTTTTAAATAATCATTTTGTAATAAATTTATTTTACATTTACATTTTAAATAAACTCAAAATATGATAAATGAATTTAGTGTGGGCGATACCGTTAGATTGATTTCTGGTGGCCCATTAATGACCGTAAATGATTACAACGATGAAAAAGATTTAGTTGATTGTATTTGGTTTAACATGGATGAAATTTTATGCACGGGAACCTTTAAAGGTGCAGTTGTTATGATTGATGTGGATGATTTTGATTTTGACGATTTTGATTTTGGTGAAGAAGAAGATGATGAAGAATGGGAAGAGGAATTAGATGAAGAGGAAGAAATTTAATAAATAAAAAAAACAGGAAAAGCAGGTATTTTATCTGCTTTTTTTTATTTATGAATGTTTCAAAATTTTATAATCTTTTTTATAAAAGAGAATAAGGAAATACCAATGAAATTGTTAAGTATGTTTGGATTGACCTCAAAAATTAATTTTTTTACCATATAGTTTCATGCATTAATAGTTTCATAGTTTTATATTGCGCCATTAAATTAAATAACAAATGATTCTTTTTGATAAAATAGAAGCGAATAAAGAAATATATCGCGAACAGTTTTTAAATGCTCAACCTTTCCCACATATTGGAATTGATGGTATTTGCGATGAAGAAAAATTAACAACACTTTATAATAATATTCCTGTTATTGAAACAGCCAGTGCTGATTATGTTTTTGCAAAAAACAAATTCGAAAAATCAAAATTCCATGAACTAGGTGGTGAATTTTTAGAATTATACAATGATTTTATAAGCGACAGATTTCAAGAATGGTTAAAGTTTGTTACCAATGAAGATTTATTTGTAGATAAAACTTTTTATGGTGGAGGAATTCACCAAGGAAAAGAAGGCAGTTTTTTAGACATGCATGCTGATTTTAACTATCACCCATTGCACGAAAACTGGTACAGAAACTTGAATTTATTGCTTTATATCAATAAAGATTGGAATCCAAATTACGCAGGAAATTTGAAGTTAGAGGATGGACGAACAGGCGTAAAAACTGAAGTAGAAGTACCTTTTAACAGATTGGCAATTATGCATTGTAGGGAATATACTTTACATGGTTACGATGCTATCAATTTTCCAGAGGGAACAGCCAGAACGTCAATAGCTGCTTATGCATACACCCTTCACGATTCAAATTTAGAAGCTTCAAGAACTACGGTTTGGCATATTGAAAAAAATAGTCCAATAAAATATTTGTTGTCAAAAATTTGGGTTCCAGCTGTAAAGATAAAAAGTAAATTTTTCAAGAGTAACACTGCTAAACATTAGAATTTTTAAAAATGGAATGGAATAATATTACCAATATTTCTCAATTAGAGGATATTAATACTGCTTCTGAAAGTGAGAAAATAATGATTTTTAAACACAGCACGCGTTGCAGCATTAGTTCAAGTGCGTTAAACAGATTGGAAAGAAACTGGAATAATGAAACTGATTCTGTGAAAATAAAACCGTATTATTTAGACTTAATCGCACATAGAGACATTTCGAATAAAATTGCGCAACAATGGAATATTGAGCATGAATCGCCACAGGTTTTAGTAATTGAAAATGGCAAATGCACTTATCATAATTCTCATATGGGAATTGATTACAATGAGTTGATGGAATTGTAAAAATCTAGTTGTTGTAATATTCCATAAATCTGTTATTTTTGAAATATTGCCAAAACACAAATCATGGATCAACATTTCGGATTTTCAGAATTAGCCAAACAAGCATCGCTTCAGCCAAAAGAAGCATTGCTTGAAAAGCGTAATTCCAATCATATTTTATACATTGGAGTTCCAAAGGAAACTACGTTACAAGAAGGTAGAATTCCGCTTACACCATCATCTGTTCAACTTTTGGTAAATAATGGAAACGAAGTTTGGATAGAGTCGGGAGCAGGAAAAAATGCACACTTTACCGATAATGATTTTAGTGAAGCTGGGGCTAAAATTTGCCATAGCAAAGAAGAACTTTTTAAAGCCAATATTATTTTAAAAGTTGAACCACCTACTGAAGAAGAAATTAAACTTTTAACACCACAACATTTATTGATTTCAGCATTGCAACATGCAAGTAAAAGCAGCGTATTTATGAAGGAATTAATGGCAAAAAAGTTAACGGCTATTGCTTATGAAAATTTAAAAGATCAAGATGGATTGTTTCCTGTAATTAGAAGTTTAAGTGAAATAGCAGGAACCACAACGATAAGTATTGCCGATGAATTATTGAGTTCTACCTATGGCGGAAAAGGCGAAATGCTTGGAAGTGTAAACGGAATTCCTCCTACAGAAATTGTTATAATTGGTGCGGGAACAGTAGGGGAATATGCTGCAAAAGCTGCTTTGGGAAAAGGTGCAACAGTTAAAGTTTTTGATTATTCATTATCGAAATTACGCAGGATTCAGGAAAATTTACGTCAAAGTATTTTTACAAGTTTATTGCACCCAAAAATTATTTGCAAAGCATTACAAACAGCAGATTTAGTTATTGGTTGTATGCGAAGCGAAGATGGTAGAAGTCCAATAATTATTACCGAAGAAATGGTGAGTAATATGAAACCAATGTCGGTAATTATAGATGTAAGTATAGACCAAGGAGGAATATTTGAAACAAGTGAAATTACATCTCATAAAAACCCAACATTTACTAAACACGATGTAATTCATTATTGTGTTCCAAATATTACAAGTAGAGTTTGCCGCACTGCTAGTTATGCTTTAAGCAATGTTTTTACTCCTTTGTTGTTAAAACTTGCCGATGCAAAAGACATTCCATCGTTTTTATATAATAATGCTGGCGCCAGAAATGGAGTTTATGTTTATAGAGGAAATTTAACCAATAAACATATTGGTAAAAGATTGAATATTTACCATAAAGATTTAGATTTATTACTTTCTGCACATATTTAATAAATGGCATTACATTTCTACAAAATTTACGATTTCAAATTACACGGAACCGAACCTCAAGTCATTAACTCGGTTAGAACAATAGACATTGAAGGTAAACGAATTTGTTTAACCAGACTTCATGATGGATATTTTGCCATGGACGATAAATGTCCGCATGCAGGAGCGCCATTAGGTTCAGGAAAATGCGATGAAAACGAACAAGTAGTTTGCCCAATTCACCGATATAAATATAACCCAAGAACGGGAAAAGGTAACGGCAATCAAGGCGATTATGTTGATGTTTATCCAACTCAAATAAAAGATGATGGGGTTTATATTGGCCTAAATATTAAATGGTGGAAGAAGTTTTTGTAACTTTTTAAATGTTTTTATAAAATAATTTTAAATTGTAATTTTATATAACTTTTGTACTTTTGATTTCTAAAAGAATTAATTATGAAACGGTTAAATTTATTTTTCACCATTTTTTGTTTTATTATAATTACCAAAACTTTTGCTCAAAATAACAAAGAGTTTTTTACTGCTATGCAATTAGGGATTGCCAATTCAGAATACAAGAATTACAAAACCAATGGCTTAAATATAAGTTTTGATAAAACCTACGGAAATTATGAATTTGGTTTAATAACGAATACTTACTTGAAAGAAAATATCAATGATGAATATAACTTACCTAACCAAAAGTTGAATTTTTATACGATGGATATCGGTATAAAAATTCATCGCCTTATTTTTAAGAGTAAAAGCAATAAAAGCAGTCTTTTGGGTGGACTAATTAATGGTTTAGCCACTTCCCAAATTTTTAAGGGAGAAGCCGATGGAATGAATTATGTTTTTCCCCCTAAATATGGGAATGTGTTATTGTCAAACTCATATTGTTATTTTATAAGTCCAAGTATAAATTTGGAATATGTAATTATAAAGAACAAGTTAGCGATTTATAATCATTTTCAATATAAATTTTTGTTTGGCAATACTTCTTTTTCAAATACTACTGATTTAAGTAAATTTTCAATGTCGTTTGGTGTAAAGCTTTTATTATAGAAATTAGAAAGTATAATCTTCATGAAGGCTACTTATTTAAAACATAAGTAGCCTTTATATTTTAAATAAGGTTAGTTTTTATCACTTTTGATATAAATAAATTTCACTTTGTAATTTCAATTAATTATTCAACATTGCATCTTTTAAAAAAATATGAAATCAGATATAGAAATTGCACGTGAAGTAAAACTTCAACCCATTCAAAAAATTGCTGAAAGCATAGGAATTTCAGAAGATCAAGTAGAGCAATACGGTAAGTATAAAGCCAAAATTACTTTTGATTTTGATGAACAGAAAATAGCTCAAAGCAACTTGATTTTAGTAACAGCTACTACTCCAAACAAAAGTGGAAGTGGTAAAACTACTACTTCGGTAGCCTTGTCTCAAGGTTTAAATAAAATAGGTAAAAAAGCCATTGTTGCATTGCGTGAACCTTCATTAGGTCCTTGCTTTGGAATGAAAGGTGGTGCTGCAGGCGGAGGTTATAGCCAAGTATTACCAATGGAAGATATTAACTTGCATTTTACAGGCGATTTTCACGCCATTACTTCGGCTAATAATACCTTAGCTGCTTTGGTTGATAATTACCAATATTTCAATAAAAATAATCCGAATGGTTTAAAGCAAATTTTATGGCGCAGAGTACTTGATGTAAATGATCGTTCGCTGCGTTATATGTTAAGTGGATTAAATGGTTCTACCAATGGAATTCCAACTGAAACAGGTTTTGATATTACACCTGCTTCCGAAATTATGGCTATCTTTTGTTTATCAACTTCGTTAGATGATTTACGCAAAAGAATTGAAAATATTTTGTTGGGCTATAAATACGATAACACGCCTTTTTATGTAAAAGATTTAGGTGTAGCTGGTGCATTGGTTACTTTGTTAAAAGATGCATTTCAACCTAATTTGGTACAAACCATAGAAGGCGGAGCGGCATTTATTCATGGTGGTCCTTTTGCTAATATTGCTCATGGTTGTAACAGTATTATGGCTACAAAAGCTGCTATGCAACATGGTGAATACGCAGTAACCGAAGCTGGTTTTGGTAGCGATTTAGGTGGAGAAAAGTTTTTAAATATAAAATGCCGTGCTGCTGGAATTAGTCCTAAAGCTACTGTTTTGGTAACAACTACTCAGTCTATAAAATTACACGGAAAGGTTGACGAAAAACTAATTAAGCAACCCAATATGGATGGCTTAAAAGCAGGTATTAAAAATGTAGAACGCCATATTGAAAGTTTACAACAATTTGGACAAACTGTAATTGTTGCTTTAAATAAATTTGGTTTCGATACTGATGAAGAAGTAAACTTTATAGAAAATTGGTGTAAGGAAAAAGGTGCTCATTTTGCTATTAATGAAGGATTTGCTAATGGTGGAAATGGTGCAGTAGAATTGGCCAAAAAAGTGGTTGAAATAGTGGAGAATAATCCTAGTAAACCTATTAACCATACTTATAATTTGAACGATACGATTGAAGAAAAAATTAAAAGTATTGTTACAAAAATATATAAAGGAAGTAGTATTACTTTAGGTAAAAATGCTAAAACTGCTTTAAAGAAAATAACTGATTTAGGTGCCGATAAATTGCCAGTTTGTATTGCTAAAACACAATTTAGTTTTACTGATAACGCTGCTCAAGTAGGCGCTGCCGAAGGATTTAATATTCATATTGAAAACTTGGTATTGAACAACGGTGCTGGATTTATAGTAGCAGTTGCAGGCGAAATTATGCGTATGCCAGGTTTACCAAAAGAACCTGCTGCCATGGTGATTGATTTTGTAAATGGCGAAATTACTGGCTTAAGCTAAGGTTGATAAGTTAATTAGTTTAGAAGTTGATTAGTTTATAAGTTAATTGGTTAAACTAATATATTCAAACACCGTCAGACGCTTTGTTGGGCAAGGCTCGGCAAGCGTCAGACGGATTGTTTAAAAAAAATAATTAACTGCAAAAGTTTAAAAAGCCAGCTGCCAGAAGCCCCAAAAAATGCAAACCATCAAACAACTCCAATCTGGAGAATTAATAGGAATAAAACATTTAAAATTTTCTGGGGGGTTAACTAGCTTTCCTTTAGAAGTTTTAGACTTAGCCGATACCTTAGAAATATTAGATTTGTCGAATAATCAATTGGAAAGTTTACCAAATGATTTTGGAAAATTACATCAATTAAAAATTGCTTTTTTCTCAGATAATAATTTTACTGAATTGCCCAGTGTTTTAGGCCAATGCAAAAACTTAGAGATGATAGGTTTTAAGTCGAATAAAATCACTAAAATTAACCATGATGCTTTCCCTGTAAAGTTACGTTGGCTAACTTTGACCAATAATTTGATTGAAGAAATTCCAGCCACTTTTGGTAAATGTTATCGAATGCAAAAATTAGCTTTGGCGGGTAATCAAATAAAACATTTGCCATCTGAAATGGCTAATTTGAAGAACTTAGAATTGATTCGAATTTCTGCAAATTTACTAACTGAGTTGCCGAGTTGGATTTTAGCATTACCCAAACTTTCGTGGATTGCATTCGCAGGAAATCCGGTGAGTGAAGTGGAGCAAGTTTCGCATTCATTAAATGGAATAGATTGGAATCATTTGGATATTCAAGATCAATTAGGACAAGGCGCTTCGGGAATTATTTCAAAAGCAATTTTAAAAGATGAAGAAGTAGCGGTAAAAGTTTTTAAAGGTGATATGACCAGTGATGG
>CAISTO010000236.1 GCA_903888395.1 uncultured Bacteroidota bacterium
AAATGAAAAAGCAGCCATTCAATTCAAAGGTGGAGAAACAGAAGCATGGAAACGCCTGAATGATTATTTTTTCAAAACAAATTCCTTATCAAAATATAAAGAAACTCGTAACGAATTAATAGGTGCAAATTACTCTTCAAAATTTTCCGCTTGGCTCGCTTTTGGATGTATTTCTGCTAGAAGTATTTATGCTCAAATAAAACATTACGAGCAAGAAATTATTGCAAATGAATCTACTTATTGGCTTGTATTTGAATTGTTATGGAGAGATTATTTTTACTTTGTAATGGCCAAATATGGCAATCTTTTTTTTCTGAAAAATGGAATAAAACATGGAGTTAATAAATCAGCAAACCACAATCAATTACTTTTTAAAAAATGGCAAAATGGTGAAACTGGTAACGATTTTATTGATGCCAATATGATAGAACTTAAATTGACTGGTTTTATGAGTAACAGAGGTAGGCAAAATGTGGCCAGTTATTTATGCAACGATTTAAAACTAGACTGGCATTATGGGGCAGCATACTTTGAGCAACAATTAACAGATTATGATGTAAGTAGTAACTGGGGTAATTGGGCTTATTGGGCTGGTGTTGGCAATGACCCTCGAGGTAACAGGGCCTTTAATATTGACAAGCAGGCTAATGATTACGACAAAAACAAAAATTATAGAAACTTATGGTTAAATTAAATAGACTCAATTGAATTTATTTAAACAAAAAATAGTGTCAAGTAATTGAATAATTAAAACCCATCAAATTAATAGGTTAAATAAATATCATTAGTCAATTCTATATGCTTTAAATTATAACTATCTGAAGGAACTTTAGCCCCATTAAAAATATTTACATTGTCTGATACAAAACTGTCTAATGGTTCTGTTATACTATTCACATCGTTGTATCCAAATAGGATAAACTTAATTTTATAGTCTGTTCTTTGATTATAAATAGCCTTAACAGCAAATGTACTTCCTCCTAAAGTTCCATTTAATTCACTTATTGGTATTGTTCTGTTCCCCATATAATCAATAAATTCAGTTAAATCGCTAGAATATAAATAGAAACTACAAATAACATGATTAAACTTTGTTGGTATATTTTTCCATTTAGAGATTATACCACTGGTATATAAATATGGAGTGATGCTTACAAATATTTTCTTTGAAATTTTGCTACTTGTATTACCTTTATACAAAGTTAAAATAATTTCATATGTTCCTTTTTTTTCATATACATGCGAAGGTTCTGTGAGAGTAGAAGACGATCCATCACCAAAATTCCATTCACACCTATCAAAGTTTTGAGAACAATTTTTAAATGATACCACATCATTAATTTTGTAATAAATAGAATTAGTAGAAAAGCAAGCTGTTGGAGTTAAACTGGCATCTTCTTTTGAACATGAACTTACTATAAAAAACAATACTGTAAGTGTTATTATTGTTTCAAAAATGTGTTTGATTTTTTTCATTTATTATTGAATTAATGTAACAAAATTATAATTAATTCAAACCAAAGCAAGGTATATTACTAATTTCTCTGAAAATTAACATCAGGAAACTTTTTCATTTTGTCAGTATATTTTGAAATTGATTTTGGTAGATTAAAATGAAAACCGAAATAGGCACTTGCACTTCCTACACTGTAACTAATGAATTCACTTTTTCCTAATGGTAAATTATAAACATCAAAAACACCATTTATTCCTGCAAAAAATCGAGTAGAATTATAACCAAATCCTGACCTAGCCATTGCCCTTGGAATAAATTCAAACTGATTAAAAACTTGGCTTTTAAAATCTTTTAATTCACTGGTATAACGCTGTTGTTGAAAGTTAATTCCAGCATAGGCTGAAAGTGTTAAAAACCAATGTTTATAAGCAACAAACGTATGTCCGTAACCTGGCATAATGCTTAAATTATAAAAATCGCCTTTTTTGATTTTAGCTTCAGGACTAAACTTTAAAACATCAATATCTTTAGGAACAATGGATGAGTCTGCACTTATATTAAAATAATTCAATGAGCCATTGATCATAAAACTACCAGCACTGTGTTTTTGAATTTCGTTTTGAATAAAAGTACTTCTATACGAATAACGTTTATGGTTAAAAATATAATAAAAATTAGTACCAATAGTCATCGTATTTAGGTCTTCTCTTATATAATGCCGTGAAGGAAAATCATTGCCCAAAACTTGTTTGGTGTTATCTAAATAAAATCCTGAATAGTCTAAATAATAAATATCAAATCCTAATTTTTTGCCATAACTACTTATTTTTAAATTGGTGTAAGTAGTGGTTCCTTTATAATTTTCTTGTAAATTTTTTGGTGCATAACCAAATGCAATTCCTAACCAATTGAGCCTAACACTTAAGCCAACTGCACCGTAATCGTTAGGAGAATAATTCAATTTTAGTGCCTTATTTCCTGACAATGAGAAGTCACTTTTATTGTTTAAAAAGTATAAACTCACATTTAATTTTTCGGAAACATCTTGCACATAATAGTCGCGTAATAACTGTTTTCGCCCAATTGAATCTTGTGCTTTAATGATATTATTACTAATAAAAATTATGAGTATAAGGTATAATATTTTTTTCAAAATAGGGTATGAGTTATAAAATGATAAAAAGTTTAAAGTAATTTTTGCATAAATAATTTAGCTTCGCTGCATGATAAAACAATCAACATTATTTGCAATTATAATATTTCTTTTAACAGCATGTAGCACAAAACAAAAAGCAGATGCCATTTATTTGAATGGCCATGTAATTTCAGTTGATTCAAACAACAATGAATATGAAGCATTTGCCATAAAAGATGGAAAATTTTTAGCAGTTGGCAGTAATTCATATATCAATGAAAACTTTGAATCTTTACAAAAAATAGACTTACAAAAGCAATTTGTTTATCCTGGTTTAATTGATGCGCACAGTCATTTTTATGGTTTAGGAAATTTCCTTAAAATGGTAGATTTAACGGGTGCAAAAAGCTGGGAAGAATGTGTGGAGCGTTGCAATAAATTTTATGCTTTACACAAACCTGAAGTACTTTTGGGAAGAGGATGGGACCAAAATTTATGGGCGGATAAAAATTTTCCCTCTAATGAAAAATTAAATGAATTATTTGGCAATATTCCTGTTATGTTAAAACGTGTGGATGGACATGCAGCCATTGTGAATGATTTGGTTTTAAACTTAGCAAAAATTACAAATACCACTCTGGTAAATGGAGGTTTGGTGCTTACTAACAACAAAAAACCAACTGGTGTTTTAATTGACAATGCAGTTGATTTGGTAGAAGCAGTATTGCCATCAATTACTTTAAATGATAAAATAAACGCATTGAAAACTGCGGAGCAACATTGTTTTGAATATGGTTTAACAAGTGTGTGTGATGCAGGTTTAGATTTAAATATTATTCATTTAATAGATAGTTTGCAGCAAAGTGGAACTTTAAAAATGCGCATTTATGCCATGATTAGTTTAACCGATGAAAACCTAAAAGAAGCTTTGGAAATAGGCGTTTATAAAACTGAAAAATTAAATGTTTCAAGTTTTAAAATGTATGCCGATGGTGCATTGGGTTCAAGAGGCGCTTGTTTGATCAAACCATACAGTGACGAAGTTCATCATCATGGATTTTTACTCACTGATATTGGTAAAATGAAACGTTACATGTACCAAATAGCTGCCAGTAAATTCCAACTAAACACCCATTGTATTGGCGATTCTACCAATAGATTGATATTAGAATTATACAGTAAATTTTTGCTAAAAAACAATGATAGACGATGGAGAATTGAGCATGCGCAGGTAGTAAATCCTGCTGATACTGCATTATTTAAAACCTATAATATTGTTCCTTCGGTTCAGCCAACTCACGCTACAAGCGATATGAATTGGGCAATTAATAGATTAGGAAATGAAAGAATTAAAAATGCATATGCTTATCAAACTTTGTTACAACAAAATAATTGGCTGCCACTTGGAACTGATTTTCCTGTAGAATATGTTTCTCCATTTTATACTTTTTATGCTGCAGTAGCCAGGCAAGATGAAAATGGAAAACCTAAAAATGGTTTCAACATTGAAAATGCTTTAACCCGCGAACAAGCTTTAAAAGGAATAACTATTTGGGCAGCAAAAGCAGCATTTGAAGAAAACGAAAAAGGCAGCATTGAGGCAAATAAAATGGCAGATTTTATTGTAACTGATATTGATTTATTAAAAGAAAAAGATTTATTGAAAATCAGGAATTCAAAACCCAAACAAGTTTTTGTAAATGGAGTGAAAGTGAAATAAATAGTTTATCAATTAGGTAAAAGCTAATATTTATTTGTATTTTTTATTTCATTATAGGTTTGGTATTGGTTGAAATCAAGTTTATTTTCGCAGTTGTTTAATTTATCATTCACAACATAATAAATCATAAAAAATGAAAGTAGGTATCAATGGATTTGGCCGAATTGGCCGTTTGGTTTTCAGAGCAGCAATGCACAACCCTCAAGTAGAAATTGTAGGAATTAACGATTTAATTGACGTTGATTACATGGCTTATATGTTAAAATACGATTCAACTCATGGTATTTTTAAAGGTACAATTGAAGTAGAAGGTGGTCAATTAGTAGTGAACGGAAAGAAAATTAGAGTAACTGCCGAACGTGATCCTGCAAACTTAAAATGGGATGAAATTGGAGCTGAATATGTAGTTGAATCTACTGGTTTATTCTTAGAGCAGTCAAATGCTTCTGCGCATATTAAGGCTGGTGCTAAAAAAGTAATCATGAGCGCACCTGCAAAAGATGATACCCCTACTTTTGTAATGGGTGTTAACCATAATTCATATACAAACGACATGAATATTGTTTCTAATGCAAGTTGTACAACCAATTGCTTAGCACCAATAGCAAAGGTATTGAACGATAATTTTGGAATTTTAGAAGGATTAATGACTACTGTTCATGCAGTAACCGCCACTCAAAAAACTGTAGATGGACCAAGTGCAAAAGATTGGAGAGGTGGCCGTGGTGGTTACCAAAATATTATTCCTAGTAGCACGGGCGCGGCTAAAGCCGTTGGATTAGTGATTCCCGCTTTAAAAGGAAAATTAACTGGAATGAGTTTACGTGTTCCTACACCAGATGTTTCAGTAGTAGATTTAACTTGTAGATTAATAAATGGTGCAAGTTATGAAACTATTAAAGCTGCAATGAAAGCTGCTTCAGAAGGAGAAATGAAAGGTATTTTAGGATATACAGAAGATGAAGTAGTAAGTACAGATTTCTTAGGTGATGCTCGTACTTCTATTTTTGATGCCAAAGCTGGTATTTCATTAAACGATAACTTCGTAAAAGTAATTGGTTGGTACGATAACGAATGGGGTTATTCAAACAAAGTAGTAGATTTAATTTGCCACATGGATTCAGTAAAATAAATTGAATAATTTTTTCAGAAAATGCCTCAACAAATAAAAATGTTGAGGCTTTTTTTTTGAAATTATTAATAATTAGGATGTAATATTTATTGAAATCTAAATCATATATTTGATTTTGCTTCTTTATGATTAAATATTTGATTCAACTCATTTACCCAAACACATGTATTTGCTGTCATAAGCATTTGGTAGATACTGAAACCTTTGTTTGTACTCAGTGTTTATTAGAGCTGCCGGCCACAAACTTCCACTTAATGCCTCATAACGATTTAGAAAAATTATTTTGGGGACGTATAAATATTGAACGCGCCATTGCTTTATTTTTTTATAAAAAAGGAGGAAAAACTGCTAAAATATTACATGCTTTAAAATACCATGACACCCCAGAAATAGCAGAATTTTTGGGCCGATATTATGGCACATTTTTAAAAGATTTTGTGAAAGAAAATAATATAGATGCATTGGTTGCTATTCCTTTACACAAAAACAAATTACGTACACGTGGTTATAACCAAAGTGAAAAATTAGCCGCTGGTTTAGCTGATACTTTAGCCATTGAAAACTTAAGTGATAATATCACTAGAAATAAATTTACCGAAACTCAAACCAAAAAATCGAGGTTGGAAAGAAGCGATAACGTAAATAAAGTTTTTGAGGTAAATGATATAAAACAATTTGAAAACAAACATATTTTATTAATAGACGATGTAATAACCACAGGCGCTACCATTGATAGTTGTGCCAATGAAATACTTCAAATCAGTAATTGTAAAGTGAGTATTGCAGGATTAGCATTTGCTTATCATGGCGTATAAAAGTATTGTCATTGCATAATTTTTACTATGTTCGCCCATATCATAAAATTGTTGAATAATAAATTATAAAAAATGATTCAAATAGAAACAAAAAAAACATCACTTTTAGGAAATCTTACGGTGCAAATAGTAATCGCTATGGTGCTTGGCGCCATATTGGGAATTTTTGTTCATCAGAATTACGATATTGATTTTGCAAAATCTTTTAGCGGTTATGTTAAAATGCTAGCTACTGTTTTTATCAGGTTAGTGCAAATGATTATTTCACCTTTAGTTTTCACCACTCTTGTAGTTGGAATAGCAAAATTAGGCGATATAAAATCAGTTGGACGAATTGGAGGAAAAGCAATGGCTTGGTTTTTTTCTGCCTCATTTATTTCGCTATTAATAGGTATGTTTTGGGTCAATGTTTTGCATCCAGGATCTGGACTTAATCTTTCCAATATTGATGTTTCAGCGGCTACCGATATTACTCAAAAAACGCAAAGTTTTTCTGCTCAAAACTTCATTGAACACATCATTCCTAAAAGCATTGTAGAAGCAATGGCGAATAATGAAATTTTACAAATTGTTATTTTCTCCATCTTTTTCGGATTAGCCGCGGCCGCTATTGGCGATCATGCCAAACCAGT
>CAISTO010000237.1 GCA_903888395.1 uncultured Bacteroidota bacterium
AAATATATTTTATAAATAAATGAGTTTTACTCAAAATAATGATAGATACCATCGTCAAATTATTTTAAAAGAATTTGGTGAAACGGCACAACAAAAATTACTGAGTGCAAAAGTATTGGTGATTGGTGCTGGTGGCTTGGGCTGTCCTGCATTGCAATATTTGACTGCGGCAGGTGTTGGCGCTATTGGTATCATTGATTTTGATGTGGTAACAATTTCAAATCTGCACCGACAAATATTATTTTCAGTAAATGATATTGGCAAACAAAAAGCAACAACGGCAGCTATTAAACTAGCCGAAATAAATCCCGAAATTCAAATTCAAGTTTATAATTTTCAGCTTACGAACAAGAATGCTTTTGAAATATTTGCTAACTACGATTTGGTAATTGATGGCACAGATAATTTTGCTACTCGTTACTTAATTAATGACGCTTGTGTAATATTAAACAAGCCTTTGGTTTACGGGGCAGTTTTGCGTTTCGAAGGACAAATTGGAGTTTTTAATTTGATCGATAATGAAACTAAAATAAAGACAAATTACCGTGATTTATTTCCAAAACCACCTAATCCTTTAAACGCACTATCGTGCAATGAATCAGGTGTTATTGGCGTTTTGCCAGGAATTATTGGAACCATGCAAGCTACAGAAGCTATAAAAATAATTACTGGAGTTGGAAAACCATTATGTAATAAAATTATTTCCTATAATGCTTTGCAAAATTCATTTTATGATTTTGAAATAACTCCAGTTTTGAATCCAATAGAAACATCTCCACAAAATGAAATGGAGTTTTTAAACTTTAATTATGAATGGTTTTGTAGTTCAAAAGCTAATGTTTCATCAATTTCCATCATTGATTTTGAGGAGTTAAGAATCAATGAAAAAATCACCATTATTGATGTGCGTGAAAGGAATGAATTACCTTTGGTAAATGAATTTGATTTTACAACAATTCCTTTGAATGAATTACCAAATTTAATAGCAAGCATACCAACTGATAATAAAATTGTTTTCTTTTGTAAATCGGGGAATAGAAGTTTAAAAGCAGTAAAAATTTTAAACGAAAAACAGCCTCAATTAATAGCATATAGTTTAACAGGCGGATTAGATGCTTGGCAACAATTTAACAATAAAACTTGATTGAAAATGACAGAGAAAAAAAAACATAAAGTATTTATACAAGGTGCCATCACCCCAACATTCATTGCCGATAGCATTGCAAAGCACAGTGGAAAAACTACCATTGGTGCGCATGATATTTTTTTAGGTCAAGTACGAAATGATTTGATTGATAATAAAACAGTAGCGGCTATTGAATATTCGGCTTACGAAGAAATGGCAGAAAACTTATTTCATGAAATACGTGAAGCTATATTTGTAAAATATGATATTGTTTGCATGCATATTTATCATAGTTTGGGATTAGTAAAAACTGGTGAAATTTGTTTGTTTGTTTTTGTTTCTGCCAAGCACAGAAAAGATGCCTTTGATGCTTGCCGAGATTTGGTAGAACAAATTAAAGCTATGACGCCCATTTGGGGCAAAGAAATTTTTGAAGATGAAACTCATACTTGGAAAATTAATAATTAAAGATATTAAATGATAGACATAACTTTTAAATCAAATACACTCAGAAAAGCCATTGCAACTGCAATAGTAAAAGTGAGCAAGGAAGCAACAATTGAGGCGTTGGTAAACAAAAATGTTCCCAAAGGTGATGTGTTTGAAATGGCAAAAACTGCCGGACTATTTGCGGTAAAACGCACCAGCGATATGATCCCAGATTGTCACCCCATGCCAGTTGAATTTACTGCTGTTCGTTATCATATTAATGGCTTAGAAATAAATATAGAAATAGAAGTTCATACCATTTACAAAACTGGAGTAGAAGTGGAAGCCATGCATGGCGCATCGGTTATAGCGTTAACTATATATGATATGCTCAAACCAATTGATAAAGGAATAGAAATTCATGCCATTAAATTATTGGAAAAAAAAGGTGGAAAATCAGATTTTGTTGATCAATTTAGAACAGATTTAAAAGCCGCTGTTATTGTTTGTTCTGACAGTATTTCGGCAGGAAAAAAAACTGATAAAGCAGGTAAAGCAATCATAACTAAATTAGAAAAAAGCAAAGTTTCCATTTCAGATTACAGTATTATTCCTGATGATTTTTCAGCAATTCAAGAAAAGGTTTTGAGTTTATATGAAGCCAAAAACGACTTAATAATTCTTACTGGTGGAACAGGACTTTCACCAAGAGATAATACACCAGAAGCCATTAAACCATTACTTGACACAGAAGTTCCAGGTATTATGGAAGCAGCCAGAAACTATGGACAAAACAGAACTCCATATTCCATGTTATCCAGAGGAATTGCGGGCATGAAAGGAAATACGTTGATTATTACTTTACCTGGTTCTACTAAAGGCGCACAAGAATCGATGGATGCATTGTTCCCTGCTATTTTACATATTTTTAGAATCATAGAAGGCGCTCAACATTACTAAAACAAAAAGTCACATAAAAAATATTTTATGTGCCTTTTTGTTAAATATTTACTTTTAAATTCAGTATAAAACTAGTGCTGATGATCTGCACCAAAAATTTCTGTTTTATGTCCAAAATGATGTGCAAATTCTCTTATTTCATCTGCAATTTCTTTTCCGTTAGTAGCACGTTCATAAGTATCGCCAAGTGTTGCTAATGTTTGAAACATAAACAAATTCATTTCCTCCACGCTCATTTCATTGGTCCATAAATCAATGCGCATGGCATTTTGTTGTAAGCCATCAAACAACGAAAGCATCACAGCTTTAGCAGGTTGTTGACCATCAAAATCTGCATCATCAGCATCCCATTTTATCATCGTTGGCATGTTCTCAGCATCTATTTCTACATCTATTCTTATTTGTGATTTTTTCATTATATATTATAAGTTAATTAGGTTGATTGGTTAATTAAGTTGATTAAGTTGAAATGTATTTATAAATTATTGATTAATTCTTTACTTCATACATCAAAAATCATAAATCAAAAATCATTTTTTAGCTTATAGCTTCTATCAAATCTTGTTTGGTAATAATATGAACTTGATTCATTAAATCTTTTACCAAAACAGCTGCATTGTCTTTTGTTATTAATCGCGAAACCTCTTCCAAACTTGCTTTAGCATCTACAAATGGAAATGAATTACTCATTACTTCTGCCACTAATTTTTGTTTTAATTCATGGTTTTCCATGATCATTCCAAACAATGCGGTATCAGTTAATGAGCCAACAAATGTTTCGTTTTCATTGGTAACAGGTAACTGAGAAATAGAAAAATTTTTCATCATTTGCACAGCGGCACCAACAGTATCGGTGGTTTTAGCTGTTACTAATTTTTGATGTTTGTGAGTTTCTATTAAATTAATTGCCCTGGTTTGTTCGGTTAATAAAAAACCTCTATCACGCATCCAATCATCGTTGAACATTTTACCTAAATAACGAGTTCCATGGTCATGAAAAATAACAACAACAACATCGTCTTTAGTAAACTTATCTTTCATTTGTAAAATACCCGCTAGTGCCGAACCAGCAGAATTTCCAACAAATATTCCTTCCTCACGCGGAATTCTACGAGTCATCATGGCGGCATCTTTATCAGTAACTTTTTCAAAATGATCAATCAATGAAAAGTTCACATTGGCAGGTAAAAAATCTTCACCAATTCCTTCCGTGATGTATGGATAAATTTCGTTTTTATCAAAAATACCCGTTTCCAAATATTTTTTAAATACAGAACCATAAGTATCAATTCCAAAAGCTTTAATAGCAGGATTTTTTTCTTTTAAATATTTTGCAGTTCCGCATAAAGTTCCACCTGTTCCCACTCCTACTACCAAATGAGTAATTTTTCCTTCTGTTTGTTCCCAAATTTCAGGTCCAGTTTGCTCATAATGTGCCAAAGAATTTGATAAATTATCATATTGATTAGGCTTCCAAGAATTAGGAACTTCATTGATTAATCGGCTAGAAACTGAATAATAAGAACGTGGATCCTCTGGTTCTACATCAGTAGGACAAACAATTACCTCAGCGCCAAATGCTTTTAAAGCATCTACTTTTTCTTTGCTTTGTTTGTCGGTAGTGGTAAAAATACATTTATAACCTTTTATAACCGCGGCTATGGCCAATCCCATTCCAGTATTTCCACTTGTGCCTTCAATAATTGTTCCGCCTGGCTTTAACCTGCCATCTTTTTCAGCATCTTCAATCATTTTTAAAGCCATTCTATCCTTTATACTATTTCCAGGATTAGTAGTTTCAATTTTTGCTAAAACTCTACAAGGTAAATCTTTAACTATATTATTTAGTTTCACTAAAGGCGTATTGCCAATGGTTTCTAAAATATTATTTTTCCACATGGACGCAAACTTAACATTACTACTCTTGAATACAAAACAATTTGTTCTTAGTAAATTTATTTAAATCCTAAACTTTCCACTTTAACAATAATACTTCCACTAAAATAAAAGCCAAAGCTGCCAATAAAAACCAACGCCATAGTTGAGTTCCATGATAGTTTAATTCTATTTCTTTTTGGTGTTTGAGTAAATCAACAGTTTGAATAATCGCAGCATTTGTATTGCTCAAACTATCATCTGCAATGATGTTTAAATTACTTTCATTACGGTTTAAATTAAACGATATTGTAGCCAATAAATCCGTTTTATTTTTCTCATAAACTTGGTAAGATCCAGCTTGTTTAACGCCTGAAATGTTTGCTGTACTTTTGCTTTCATTGTTATTTACATCAAAAGCAATTTCATCTTTTTTATCTTTTAAATAAACCACTTTGCCATTGGTATTTTTATCAAAAGCATAATTTACAGGTTTATCCA
>CAISTO010000238.1 GCA_903888395.1 uncultured Bacteroidota bacterium
AGAACGTATTGTTACTTTAGGTTGGGGCGTTTTCAGATGGGTAAATAAATACATTGTAATTAATGTATTTGATTTTTTAAGTAGGTATATTGGAAGCTTTGGTATAATTATATTAATGCTTACTTTATTGATAAAAACTGCTTTGCTTCCTTTGGTTTACAAAAGTTATTTGAGTGCTGCCAAAATGCGTTTATTGAAACCGGAAATGGATGAGATAAAAGAAAAAACTGGTGGTGACATGACTAAAGCGCAGCAAGAAAACATGAAATTGTATAAAAAAGCAGGTGTGAATCCTTTTGGTGGTTGCATTCCTGTATTATTACAATTGCCAATTTTGTTTGCCATGTTCCAATTCTTCCCTTCTGCTTTTGAATTACGCCAACAAAGTTTTCTTTGGGCTGAAGATTTATCAACTTTTGATAATGTGTTGAACTTGCCTTTTGAAATTCCTTTTTATGGTAATCACGTAAGTTTATTTGCCATATTAATGACAGTTTCCTCTGTAGTTTATGCACTTTATAATAACCAGGCTACAGGTGTAACCGGACAAATGAAATGGTTAGGTTTATTTATGCCAATTATTTTCTTGTTTACTTTAAATAGCTTTGCTGCAGGTTTAAATTATTACTATTTTGTATCGAATTTGGTTACTATTTTACAACAATTAACCATTAAGTTTTTTGTTGATGAAAAGAAATTACATGCTCAATTACAAGAAAATAAAAAGAAACCTGTTACTAAATCTAAATTCCAACAAAAGCTTGAAGACATGGCCAAAAGTAGGGGTGTAGATATGAATAAATTAAGTAAAAAATAAATTCGAATCACAAAATAAGAAATTCGAAAAATGAAATTTTAAATTCGAAGCACGAAATTCGAAAATTATAAATGAAAGGCTGTCTCGCAAGGATGGCCTTTTTTTATTGTAATTAATTGTTAATTTTTAATAGATGATCAATAAGTACTGGGAGTTGAGAATCAATCATTAATTGCTATTTTTCTCTCCATATTTTATAATGTGTTTAGGTTTATGAATAGTTTGGTTTTTCAGTTCTTTTGAAATTACACTAATGCTACCATCTCTTTCAAGCATGATCAATTCTGCATCTACAATTTTTTCAATTCCATGTTCTCGCACCACAGCTTCTAATTCTTCAATCGTAAGTTTTTGTTTTTGTAGATTTTCAGTTTTTATAAAACCTTTATAAACCAACATCACAGGTTCTCCCTCCAAAATTTTACTGAAGCTTTTGCTTTTATATGACACAAGTTTTATAATATAATTTAAAGCAAATAAAGTAAGTGCTGCTACCAATCCACCAGCTAGCGAAGAATCAGGACCAACCATTGCATTTTGTACCGCATTACTTATTAAAAGTATCAGCACCAAGTCGGTAATGCTTAATTGTGAAAGTTCTTTTTTACCAAAAAAGCGGATGGCCAAAATGATAAAAACATAAACAGCTAATGAGCGTAAAATTATGTCGAAATAAGTATTCATATTTTTGATTAATTTGCACACCAAACATACATAAAATGACAAATAAAATAGCATTTATTACAGGAGCGTCATCAGGAATAGGAGAGGCCACCGCTCGTTTGCTTGCCGCTCAAGGTTTTGATTTGATTTTAAATGCTCGCAGACAAGATAAAATTGAAAAATTAGCCAATGAATTAAAGGAAACTTTTTCCGTAAAAGTTTTAACCTTAGTATTTGATGTACGCATTCATCATGAAGTGAAAAATGCCATAGAAAACTTAAATGAAGATTGGAAAAACATAGCTATTTTGGTAAATAATGCAGGACTAGCAAGTGGACTTTCTCCAATTTATGATGGAGATTTAAATGATTGGGAAGCCATGATTGATACCAATGTAAAAGGTTTATTATATGTGTCGAAATATGTATTGCCAATTATGAAAAATAAGGAAAGCGGACATGTTATTAATATTGGTTCTATAGCTGGAAAAGAAGTTTATAACAATGGAAATGTGTATTGCGCTACTAAACATGCGGTAGATGCTTTAAGCAAAGGAATGCGAATAGAACTGGCACCATTTGGAGTAAAAGTTACTGCCATTCATCCTGGAGCTGTGGAAACTGAATTTTCAATTGTTCGCTTTCATGGTGATATAGAAAAAGCCAATAAAGTTTATGAAGGTTTTGAAAACTTAGTTGCCAATGATATTGCCGAAGCCATTTGGTTTTGTTTAAATCGACCGTTCAGGGTAAATATAAACGAACTGATTATTATGCCAACAGCTCAGCCCATTGCAAGTATTATTAACAGACGATAGTTTATAGACCATAGACCATGGCTGATTTATAATAATGTTATATTATTGATAGGTTGAATTGTTGATAGGCTGATAAATTGATTAGGTTATTAGTTCTGAAAAAATTTGTTTTGTCTATTGTCTATTGTCTATTGTCTATTGTCTATTGTCTATTGTCTATTGTCTATTGTCTATTGTCTATTGTCTATTGTCTATTGTCTATTGTCTATTGTCTATTGTCTATTGCCCATTG
>CAISTO010000239.1 GCA_903888395.1 uncultured Bacteroidota bacterium
AAAACATTTTTTGCATCATTTTTTTTAAATAAAGTTTCAAAAATATTTTTTCCTGATGGTGGGTCATTTCGGAGAATTAATAATAATAATCTATCATAAAACTTAAACCTACCAGCGTTATTAGTTACTTTTAGTTGATGCATATTTTGCAAACTATTTGCTATATTTTCTGCATGTTTAAACATGTTTTTAAAAGCATAACCAGTACTAGGTTTTATTGCACCTGATCTTCCTCCAATTGAAATTACATTTGGAATATTATCAGTTATAATATCAGCATTACTCATGGGAATATTACCAATTTCAATAGCTGCTATTTTATATGTTCCAAATCGCTTAGTTATATATTTATCAAGGATTGGTTCAGCTTCTTTTTGCATCAATTGTGAAACACCAAACCGAGTTAATTCTACCAAAAGTTTATTTTCACTAAATGGAAGTATATAAACAAACTGTGTATATTCATTTTGTTCAACATCAAAGTCCATTAAATCTACGCAATTATAATCTGATAGTTTATTTTCTACTTCAATTACATAACCCAAAAAAGATTGCAGTAAATGAGATTCATTTTTTTTAAGATTTAAATAATAGGGGGGACGACTATCGAAAACTGTTTTTGAAAGAAAAGTGTCATCATTAGTAATTACCGCTACTCCATGTTCCGATTTTTTTAATGCTAAAACGGGCTGATGAATGCGAAGAATATTATATTTTTCGATGATTCTTTGTAACTCTTTATACAAATCAAAACTTGAAATATAGAAATATTTCATTGGGTGAAGCAGTTGCGGTTTATTTGAATTTACGCTAACTTTTTCCCATTGATGGCTAATTAAATGTTTACATCGTTTTACAATTAAATCATCTGAATTTTCCCAAAAACAATAGGTCTTATCGTTTTTCAATTTGTTATCAGGATCAATAATAATAATGTTTTTTCCGTGTAACATTCCACGTTCATCCAAACTCATTAATAATAATATTGCCGAAGCTCCAGCACCAGCAAATAAATAATCAATATAAGAAGTTTGAATTTGATTTTCCAATGTATTTTTAATTAAAAAAAGGGGGTTCCTTTTTGATTAAAGAAACCCCCTTTTAATTATTTATTGTATATGATTAGTCTTCGTTTCTACTTAATGTATAAATTACTAAACCGAAACCAATTTTATTGATTGCGTCAGCAATGTTATAAACAATATCCATAGCATGTGAAGCTGCTGCAGGATCTGCTACTAATTGAATTCCAAATAATCCACCTGGAGTTCCTAAAATGTAACCCAAAGGATAAATTGCCCAACCAACTAATACAAACCAAGCTAAAACTCTAGTTGCTTTTGCTACTTGTTTTCCAGCTGTTTGTGCTAAATTAGCAACTTCACCAAACCATACTAAGTATGCAATGTAGAAATAAGCTGCTCCTGAAATTACTCCCCACATTACACTGCTTCCTCTGTCAATTGTTTCACCGAAATATCCGGTTACAAGCATTACTAAAGATGCTAAAATTAATTTCCAAAGTAATGAAATTTTTGCACCTGCTTTTTTAGTGATTAAGTAAAACTCAACGCACATTAAAGGTACTGTAAGAATCCAATCAACATATCTAAAGAATGTTGGTGAATCACCTGTTGCTAAATTGTAACCTCTCATGTAGTAGTAATGAACTGCTGCAATAAAAGTTATTAATCCAGAAACTAAAACTGATGTTCTCCATTTTGCATTAGTGTTACCTAATTCGAAAAAGAAGAATACTGATGCGGCCATCATGGCCATTGTTCCGATAAAAAACGTAAATGCTACGTAGTTATCACTTGCAATTTTTAAATGCTCCATTTTTTATTTTTTATAATTGTTGAATAGCAAATAAAATTTTTATCGAGCATAAATTTACATAAACTAGTTTAATATTTTTTCTTAATATAGTTTAAGATTTATTTATTTTTTTGAAATAGCATTTCTAATTTTACTCAAAAATTCAGGAGTAATTCCCAAATAGGAAGCTATAAGTACATTTGGTATCCGATTACAAATATTAGGATATTGTTCTAAAAAAAATTGATACCTTTCCTCCGCCTTTGAACTAATATTTTGTAAAATTCTGTTTTCAAGTTCCATAAATTTATTTTCAATCAAAACACGAAAAGTTCTATCAAATTTTTGATAATGAGTAAAAAGATACATCAAATTTGAATTATCAATTTGTATAATTGTGGATGGCTCTATTGCATCTATATAAAGTAAGCTTTGTTTTTTATTATGAAAGCTATTGATGTCACAAATCCAATCATTTTCTGACGCAAAATGTAAAATATGTTCAGCTCCATTTTTGTCAACTGTATACATTTTAAACAAACCTGAAACGATAAAAGTATAATTATTGCAAATGTCATTTTTTTGCAAAATAAATTCTTTTCTTTTAACATTTCTTTCTACAACTCTTTTTGACAATTCATTAACTTCTTCTTCGTTTAATGGAATGTAATTGCTAAAATGAGTCAATAGTTTATTTATATTCATGTGTGTTCAATTAGTTTTTAAAAAATTCAGTGTCTATTTAAATAATTATAAATTTATTT
>CAISTO010000240.1 GCA_903888395.1 uncultured Bacteroidota bacterium
CCAACTTTATAATCGTAAACTCCAAAAGCATACATTCCTTTTTCAATTTTATTAGTTGTAAAGCGACCTACTTTATCTGTTTTATTTCCACCATTTATTTTGGTATTGTCAGTATGAATTACCCAAGTATTAGTAGTTGGAGCCTTGTACAAAAGCACTAAACTATCCTCGTTGGTAAAAGGTAAAGTGTGGTCTAAATGTCCGGCTGAGGGGTTTGAAGGCTTAGTGCCATCGTAGTTAAAATAACATTGTCCTTTCAGTTTATTGTTATCAAAACTTCCATCAATATTCCAAAACCTGTAATCACTAATTCTTATGCCTTTAGGAGCCACTTCATATTGCTTTGCACCCACCCAATAATGTTCCACTAAAACTTTAGCAGAATCCGAATTTTGTTGCACATTTAAACTTAATAATCCATCTGTAAAAGTTTTAATTCCAATTCCTTTTATTGTTTGTAAATGATATGTTTTTGCCAAAGGCAATTCATTGTTTTCATTGACTAAAATAAATTCAGGAAAGAAATCATATGGAACCCTAATTAAAATTTGTTTCTCATAAGTATTTAAAGAGTCATCGTAAATAAACCTTTCACCATTTTTATCAAAAACAGTAATTTTAAATGGGATGTATTGAAATAAAAGATTATTTGCTCTGGTATGTTGTCTGATATTGAGTTCAACAAAATTTGCTGCATTGCCAATAAATGTTTTGTAGGAATTAACTTCTAATGCAACGCCACCAGCAGTAAAAACCCATTCGTTAAAAAAGTTTGTTAAATTAACAGTTGTAAATTTTTGAAATTCATCTCTTAATTGAATTGAATTACTTGACTGAAACTTGTACTTTGTTAAATAACTATTACAAGCTTTATAAAAAGCGGTGTCACCCATAAAATAACGCAAAGCAGTAACTGTTAAAGCACCTTTTTTATATACATGGTCGCCATAAGTAACATTATGAGGAATTTGATTTAATACTAAAAAGCCTCCATCTCTGATATGTGCTGATCGCAATACCAATAAAAGCTTTTCATTCATGTCCTTGTAAAAAGCTTCTTTACCATACATGAGTTCTAAAAATAAGGATTCGCAAAAACTTGCCCATCCTTCATTTAACCACATTTCTCTTTCACTTTCGCAGGTAACCATATTACCCCACCACATGTGGCTTAATTCGTGAGCCATTAAAGTTTCATAGTTCAAAGTTCCGTCTACACCAAATAGGGGATAAGTAACGCAGGTAGCATGTTCCATAGCACCACCGCTAAAAGGAACCATTACATAACCAGCTCTTTCAAATGGATAATCACTGAATTTTGATTCGAAAAACTGTAATGCTTTTGATAAATTGATCATGCTAGCTTTCACTTTCACAGTATCGCTGGCTATAGCAGCTAAAATTACTTCAAAGTTTTTTGATTTTCCTGTATAAGTAAATTTTACAGTTGTGTAATTACTAATAGCTACACATGCCAAATATGTTGGAATGGGTTGATTTAACTGCCAGTTCCAAGTATTTGAATTGTCAGGGTTAATAGTAGTTGCCTTAGGCAAACCGTTACAAACAGCCATGTAACCACTATCGGTTGTGATATGAAAATCATAAGAGCTTCTGTCAGTAAAATTATCTACGCAAGGAAACCAAACTCTTCCGTAGTTATGCGGATTTACATTGAAACCAACTCCCATATTAAAAGCATAATTCCCTGTAAAATAAAATCCGCCCCAACTTGGGTCTTTGGTAGGAATTCCTTGGTAATAAATATTCAGGTTAATGGTATCATTTATATTAATTGGAGTTTGTAAGTTTACAAACAACTGAGAATCGTTTTGTGTAAAGTTTTGTTTTTTCTGAGCAATAAAAATGGAATCAACCTTAAGTATGGCTAAATCAAAAAGAATATTACTTAAGTTATTTTGAACTGATTTGATTTTAACGATGGTATTTCCATTGATGTTTTTTGTACTTATATTTCTAATATTTAAATTAATAGCATAATTAAGTACATCAAACTGTTTGTATCTATTATCTTGTGCTTTGGCAAATGGTATAATTCCAAAGAAATAAATAACTATAAAAAAATTTATTTTTTTCATGTTCAATAATAACAAATGCTTGCTTATTTTTTAGTGTTTTGAGCTAAAATATTATTTTAATCAAACATATTTAATATTCATAGTATTTAAACCATACCTATAATTAAAGAAAAAGTGAATTGATTTATTATAAAAACCATTCATCACCAAAAGCTAGCTCATTTTGACTATAATTCCATACATATTCACAAAAAAATAACTCATTACTACCTTTATTCAATGTATATAATTTAAAAATAAAAGTAATTTCGTAACATGAATAAACTCGATTTACTTTGTTTTGCCGCACATCCCGATGATATAGAGTTGGCATGTAGTGGAACTGTTTTAAAACATTTAGATTTAGGTTATAAAGTTGGAATTGTTGATTTAACCCAAGGCGAATTGGGAACCAGGGGTTCAAAAGAATTAAGAGCCATAGAAGCGGCAAATTCAAGTAAGATTTTAGGGATTACCGTTCGTGAAAATTTGAAATTACCAGATTGTTTTTTTGAAAAAAACAAAGAAACATTGATTAAAATAATAGAAAAAATACGCCAATATCAACCCGAAATAATTCTGTGTAACGCTGAATACGATAGACATATAGACCATGGAAGAGCTTCGGATTTAATAAATGATGCTGCGTTTTTAAGTGGTTTAGTTAAAATAGAAACTTTTCATGATGGCATTTTACAGGAACCTTGGCGACCCAAACAAATTTACAATTATATACAAGATAGAATGACTAAGCCAGATATCATTGTTGATATTACTCCTTATTTTGATAAAAAAATTGAATCAGTTTTAGCATTTGGAAGTCAGTTTTATAATCCTAATAATACCGAACCGGAAACTCCTATTTCGTCATTAGCATTCTTGGAATATTTAAAAAGTCATGCACGTGAATTTGGAAGATTAATAAATACTGAATTTGGAGAGGGTTTTACTGTTAAACGTCCAATTGGTAGTAATAACTTAATGGATTTATTGTAATAGTAATTAATGGTAAATAGTAATTTTCCATACCAACTCACCATTTCATTGGTTGTTTATAATAGCAGTATTCAATCGTTATTGCCATTAATAAATAGCATAAAAAATATATCAGTTCCTGTAATTTTAATAGTAAGCGATAACTCTGAAAAAGATTTATTAAAAACATTTTTTGAAGAAAATAACGCTCATTATATTTTTAATCATGCTAATTTAGGTTATGGAAAAGCGCATAACATAGCCATTCAATATGGTGAAAATTTAGCACCCTACCATTTAGTCATTAATCCTGATGTAAGCATTAATGAAAACTGCATAGAACAATGTTTGGAGTTTTTAAAAAACAATAAAAATATTGGTTTACTGATTCCTAAAACTTTTTATCCAACTGGGCAAACACAAATTGTATGTAATTTATTACCTACCCCTTTCGATTTAATTTTAAGGCGTTTTATTCCCCAAATTTTAAAACCATTATTTGAAAAAAGTGCGGCTAATTATGAATTAAAAGCCAAAGATTTAAACTTACCCATGTATGTAAACAATATTCATGGTTGCTTTTTGCTCATGCCCCATGAAGTGTTAAAAAAGGTAGGTTTGTTTGACGAGCATTTTTTTATGTATTTAGAAGATACAGACTTAAGCAGAAGAATAAGTAATGAATTTGATGCCATTTATTACCCATACGCCAGCATTATTCATAGTTTTGAAAAAGGTTCATACAAAAACCTAAAACTATTGTTTTATCATATCCAATCAGCTATTTACTACTTTACTAAATGGGGTTGGATCTTTGATAAAAACAGAAAAATAAAAAATAATATTGTACTAAATCAATTGCAAACGAAATAGACAATAGGGGGAATGATTAGCGATTACAGAAAAATAATTGTTAAAGCGGAAAAGTTAAAAACTGAAAATAAAAAGTTTTTAGATAAAGTAAAGAAGCTTGCTCCTAAGGATTTAGACATTGTTACTCATGAATTACATGAACAAGTTTTTAATAAAATAGATTGCCTGCAATGCGCCAATTGTTGTGTTACCACAGGTCCTTTACTTTTAAATAAGGACATTGATAGGTTAGCTAAAACATTTAAAACTAAGCCAAGTGTTTTTGCGGAGCAATACCTAAAAATAGATGAAGACAATGATTATGTATTTAAACAGATTCCTTGTGTTTTTTTAGGCGAGGATAAATATTGTAATGTATATAACGATAGGCCAAATGCTTGCAGAGAATTTCCGCATACCCAACAAAGAAATATTTTACAAAAACTTAAAATCACTTATTTAAATACTACCATTTGTCCGGCTGTGGCATTAATAGTTGATGCTTTAAAAGAAAAATACAAAGTTTAAAAGATGTATTTTATCAAATAAAAAATTGTTTAAGCAGTAATTCCTAAATTGGGTTAAATTTGCCGCATGAATTATTTAAGAGCTGAAAACCTTTCGAAATATTATGGCGAAAGACATTTATTCAGCAATATTACTTTAACAGTAACCAAAGGACAAAGAGTAGCATTAATAGCTAAAAACGGATCAGGAAAAACCAGTTTGTTAAACATTTTAACTGGCCAAGATAAAGGAGATGATGGAACTATAGTAATTGACAAAAACATTCGTTGGGCATACATTGAACAGGAGCCTCATTTTGAAGGTACTGATAATGTTTGGTCGGCCATTTATAATTCTGACAATGAGTTGTTACAATGTGTAGCCAAATACGATGAAGTTTTAGAAGCGCTAGAAAAAGACCACGAAAGTGTTCATAATCAAAACCAACTTCAGTATGCCATGGAAGCCATGGACCTACACCAAGCTTGGGATATTGAATCAAGAATTAAAACCATTTTACAGCAATTAGATCTTCATCATCATTTGCATAGCAGCATTGCTAGCTTAAGTGGTGGACAGAAAAAAAGATTAGCCATTGCACGTGTTTTAGTGCAACAGCCAGATTTTATCATCATGGATGAGCCTACCAATCATTTGGATATTAAAATGATAGAATGGTTAGAAACTTATTTAACGGTGAATAACATGACACTTTTGTTAGTTACCCACGATAGGTATTTTTTAGATAAAGTTTGTAATGAAATTATAGAATTAGCCGAAGGAAATTTATATACTCACAAAGGAAATTATGCTTATTTTTTAGAAAAGAAAGCGCAACGAGAGGAATATAACGACAAAGAAACAGATGCTGCGCGCAAACTCATGCGCAAAGAGTTAGAGTGGATGCGCAAGCAACCAAAAGCCCGAACTACCAAATCGAAAAGTAGGATAGATGCCTATTATGAAATAAAAGAAAAGGCATCGTACAAGCGTGATGATGGAAAAGTTGAAATTAAAATGAAAATGGAACGCTTGGGTTCTAAAATTTTAGAAGTTCAGCAGTTGCAGAAATCTTTTGGTGATTTAAAAATATGTAAAGATTTCACTTACACATTTAAACCAGGAGAAAGAATTGGCGTAATTGGTAAAAATGGTGTGGGTAAAACTACCTTTTTAAACATGCTTTTAGGAACTGAAAAACCAGATGCTGGTAAAATAAGTTTGGGCGATACTGTAAAAGTTGGTTACTACAGCCAATCTGGAATGCAACTGAAGGAAGATAAACGTGTAATTGAGGTAATTACCGATATAGCTGAATACGTAGAAATGACGAAGGGTGAAAACGTAACTGCTAAAACTTTATTGACTCGTTTCCTATTTGAACCTAAAAAACAACATAATTATGTTAGTTCATTAAGTGGTGGCGAAAAACGCAGACTTTATTTATTGACCATATTAATGGGTAAGCCAAACTTTTTAGTGTTAGATGAACCCACCAACGATTTAGACATTGAAACTTTAAATGTATTGGAAGAATTTTTGGAGGAATATGGTGGCTGTATCATGGTAGTAACCCACGATAGGTATTTTATGGATACCATTGTTGACAGTTTATTTGTATTTGAAGGAGAAGGTAACATTCGTCCTTTTAACGGAAACTACCAAGAGTATTTGAATGAGCAGGAAGACATTCAGGCGGCTTTATATGCTGCTAAAAGCACCACTCCAAAAGGAGAATACAAAGCACAAGAATCAAAAATAGAAATAGAAGCTCCTATAAAAAGAAAATTGACTTTTAATGAGCAACGATTATTTGAACAATTAGAAAAAGAATTAGCCGAGCACCATGCTAAGAAATTGGAATTAGAAAATAAACTAAGCGAACCAAGCACTAGCAATGACGACTTGATGAGCATGGGAAAAGAACTGATAGAAGTCAATAATGCCATAGATGAGAAGGAGTTAAAATGGTTAGAACTAAGCGAATTAGTTTAGGTACAAAAAGCTTTAAAATAATAATATAAAAATATTTCACATAACAGTTGCTTTATATTCAAATATGGCTATATTTGCACCCGCTAAAAAGGAATACTGATAGCATGATTCTGTAGCTCAGCTGGTAGAGCATTACACTTTTAATGTAGGGGTCCTGGGTTCGAATCCCAGCGGGATCACACCTTTAAACCAAAAGCCTTGTAAATTATTTACAAGGCTTTTTTGTTTTTAGGAATTTCTAAATTGATAAAGGTTGGTGTTTTTTAAAATGGTTTACATTTCAAAACCAACCAAGGTCATTTCGAGCGGAGTCGAGAAATAATAAAACCGTTCTCGTCTCCGCTCGAACTGACTTATTAAAATTTAAAAAAAAATCTATATTGCAGATAATTTGGAATACATAATATGACAAACAAAATGCAATCATTTCTAAAAATAAAAATTACTGTTTTATTATTAACTACAGTTTTGTCATTTTGCTTATTTTCTTGTAATAACTCACAAAATGTTCAACAAAAAACCGAGATTAAATTAGACAGTATTGTCAATGAAAAATTGAAAATTGAAAAGATTCATTCAATTGTTAAATCAAAGGAAGAAGAATTTTATACAATTGACAATATTGACATCATGAAAGAAGATTTAGGTATATTCAATTATGAAGGTGCTGAAGACGCTTGCTTAAAATTAAAGGGTGCTTGGCGATTACCAACATCAGACGAGTTGAGTTTAATTTATAACCACAGTGATAGCTTAGGCCAATTTAAAACTAAATATTATTTGGGTGTGGGTTATGATCCTGAGGATAGTCAAAAGATGGTTTATAGATTAGATATTATGAATGGAGATATTGAATTTTTACAAACAAATGAGGAAATTAATTCAATATATGGCTTTCGCCCAGTTAGAAATCACAAATAATATTTTTGATTGTATTTGTTAAAGATAAAGGCACTTTTATAAATTCGAAAACAATAGCCAACAACTAACAACGGAACTAACC